>CANCGR010000056.1 GCA_947377625.1 Gammaproteobacteria bacterium
TGTGCCCTTACAACGCACCGCAGTTGGATCCGATCAAAGGCCAGGTGTCCAAATGCAATATGTGTGTGGACCGCCTTGAAGTGGGCCTCAAACCCGCGTGCGTATCAGCATGCCTCGGTAACGCGCTCGACTTCGGCGTGATCGAGAACATTCCCGAGAACCGCGAAGAAGCCAAGATCAGCATCCCTGGCTTCCCTGATCCTTCCATTACCCACCCGAACATTCGTTTCCAGCAGACCAAGAACCTGCCGGAAGAAGTGACCCGCACCGACTCAATGCCGATCAAGTACCACAAGGACGAGAAAGGTAACTACAAACCACAAGTCGACCAGAAAGATGGCAAGGCGCGTTTCTGGAACCTGACCAAGTTGAGTTCGCGTGAAAATCCGCTGGTATTGTTTACGTTGCTGACCCAAGCCGCCATCGGCGCCTTTGCTCTGGCCTTTGGTGGCCAGTTGCTGGGCGTGAAGATGCTGCAGGATCTGCACAGCTCACCGGCCTATGCTTTGCTGTGTATCGTCAGCTTCGGCATGGTGTCGCTCGGCATGTTCCTGAGCACGACCCATCTGGGCAAACCATTTCGCTTCTATCGCGGCTTCAACAACCTGAAATATTCACCGGTGTGCCGTGAAGGTCTTGGCATCGCGATCTTTATTGGCATGCTCGGCCTGCACATCCTGTTTTCGCTGCCGGCCAACACGCTGTTCCAGAGCGTGGCGCAAGCGTTGTTGGGTTGGGATGTCATTCCGCTCGCAACCAACGCACTTAACGTAGCAGCAACTGTCACCGGCGTGCTGGCCATGCTCGGCTCTGCCGGCGGCCTATACTACATGTACCGCTGCTACCGCATCAGGGCCCGTCCTTTCTGGAACCACTGGCAAGTGGCGACTGACTTTGGCGGCCATGCGATTGCACTGGGATCAACGCTGGTAGGTATTGCGAGTGTGACGATGGCGCTGGTGCGTGGTGCGGATTACTCGACACTGCTAATCGTGTCGGCATCCGGCATCCTGCTGGGCCAACTGCTGCATGCCATCGGATTGCGTGCGCATGCCACCGAAATGACCGAGCAGGATCACGAAGGTGCTGCCTCGCATTACATACAGACTACCACTTTCGGCAAAACCTATGTGGCTCGCAACGTCGGCCTTGGCTTTAACCTGATACTGGCCGTTGCGGTGATGCTGCTGGCGAAGACTGCTTTGATCGGTGTAGGAGCGGCAGCGTTGCTGTTGATCAGCCTGGTTTGCACCAGTCTGGTGGGACGCGCATTGTTCTATGTATTGGTGGTTCCTACCACGATGCCCGGTGCGTTCTTCTGGAAGAACAAAGGTTTTGAGCAGCATGCCCGTGATATTGGATTGGCGGAGATGCCGCAGGTTGGAGTGGTCAGGCTCAATCATTGAGCAAATAATTTCAGTAATCCCTCAAGCTTTCATGCGCCCAAGACGTTAATTCTAACCACAGGGGAAAAACATTGTTGTTAGAACGCTTCGGGTCGCATCCCCCTCTTGTGCCCCGTCTCCGGACGGGGCGTTTTTTTGCCTAAGGCTTCATCTTCACCCACCGCCCGTCTTTGGATTCGACTTCAAAGCGCGCCCACAGCCGGAATTCTTCCGCCTCACAAATACCAGTTTGCCAAGCGCCGTCGCCGGCGAGGGTTTTGTAGATCACTTTGTCTTTGCCTTTCTTGTCGCCCCGCTGCTGATCGATGATCTGTCGCACGCTCCAGTGGCGCCCCAACCGCCCGTTGCTGTAGCTGTGGCCAGGTTCGATGGCGGCCGGATGCGGCTGACGCACTTCCGCATGCTGGCGCGCCAGATCGACCAGCTCGATCAGGTCTTCGCTGCTGACGTCGATGAAGGTGTTGAGCTTGTGCATCGCCGCTTCGAAATCTTCCTGCGTCAATTCCGATTGCTCAGGCAAACGGCCAATGCTGGCATGGTGACGCTTCATCAGTGCGGCCGGATAGCGGCGCCAGGGAAAAGCATTGTTGAACAACACTGCCAGCACCAGCATGCTCATGACATTGAGCAGCACCGGGTTGAGCAGGAAGCCGAAGCCGAGCCGGTGAATTTCAGTGCCACCGATCACGGCCATCAGCGCAGTAGCGCCACCGGGCGGATGCACACAGCGCAGATATTGCATCGCGACTATCGACAAGGCCACGGCGAGCGCTGGTGACCACAGCAAGGAAGGCAACCACTGATAACAGGCCACGCCTACTGCGGCCGACACTACATGCCCACCCACCACCGGCCACGGCTGCGACAGCGCGCCATGCGGCACTACAAACAACAACACGGCCGAGGCGCCCATTGAGGCTATCATCAAACCGGCGGTTACCCCGCTGGTAACGGCAAGTGAAACCACCGCCACTACTACCACGCCAAGCAAGGCACCCAGGCTGGCAATCCATTTTTCGGAGTGGCTGGTAACGTTGTGCTCAACGCCCAGCCAAAAGGCCAGTTTATGCACCAGGGACGTCGAGGATTTCATGGATCAATCAGGCAGGGCGTTTGGTATTGATGAAATGTTCGCGGTAGTACTGCAGTTCCTTGATGGATTCGCGCACATCGTCGAGGGCTTTGTGGGAGCTCTCTTTCTTGTGGGCGTCCGTCAAGTCAGGCCGCCAGCGGCGCGCCAGCTCTTTCAAGGTGCTGACGTCCATATTGCGGTAGTGAAAGAACGACTCCAGCCGTGGCATGTAGCGGGCGAGAAAACGGCGGTCCTGGCAAATACTGTTGCCGCACATCGGTGAATAGCCGCGCTCGACATATTGCTGCAGAAAACTGATGGTGATCTGCTCTACTTCCGGCTCACTGTAGGGGCTGTACTTCACGCGCTCGATCAGGCCGTTCTGGCCGTGATGCTTGGTGTTCCAGTCATCCATCGCTTCCATCACGCTCTTGGGCTGATGCACCGCCAGCACCGGGCCTTCAGCAACAATCTGCAGATCGGTGTTGGTAACAATGGTGGCAATCTCGATGATGCGATCGGTGTCAGGCAACAAGCCGGTCATTTCCAGATCGATCCAGATGAGGTGCTGCTTTTTGTCCATTGCTGGCTTTCCACTGATGAGCTTGGCCCGGATTGTAACGCGTCAAAGAGACAGGGGTAACTTTAAATGGTCCCGGTTCAATTGCCGGCGTGTAATATGCGCCCATGAAGAAAAAGCAGCTCAACCAACGTCAACTCAAGCGCGTCCAGCAAGTGCAGGACGCTTATGCCGAACGCGCCTCACGCAAGGAAGCTCGTGCAGAGGCCACTTTGCAAGGCACCGAGTTGG
The DNA here is from genome assembly GCA_947377625.1 of Gammaproteobacteria bacterium. Lineage (GTDB taxonomy): Bacteria > Pseudomonadota > Gammaproteobacteria > Pseudomonadales > Pseudohongiellaceae > CAILUG01. The sequence continues at coordinate 3,290 of CANCGR010000056.1, forward strand.
GGGCCGAGCAACGTGGGTTGGTGATCTCGCATTATGGGCAGCAGCTGGATATCGAGGCGCTCGAAGGCGCTGCCAGCGGCCAGATCTTCCGCTGCTTTCAGCGCAGCAATCTCGAGCCCTTGGTCACTGGCGATGAAGTTATCTGGCAACCGGGTGACCCGCTCGGCGTGGTGGTAGCGGGGCTGGAACGGCGCAGCGTGCTCAAGCGTCCCAATACCTTCAATGAACTGAAACCAGTAGCGGCCAATATCGACTATATCGCGGTCGTGGTAGCGCCGTTTCCGGAACCGCACTACAACCTGATTGATCGTTATCTGGTGGCGGCTGAGTTGATGGGTTGCCGGCCACTACTGTTGCTCAACAAGATCGACTTGATCGACGACACCAATCGGCAAGCGTTGTCGGACATGACAACGCTCTATGCCGACCTCGGCTACACCACGCTGCAGGTATCCAGCAAGAAAATGCAGGGACTCGCGCAACTGCAAGCGATCCTCGCCGACAACAACAGCGTGTTTGTGGGCCAGAGCGGCGTTGGCAAATCGGCGTTGGTAAATGCGCTGCTGCCTGGCGTCAACACGCTGGAAGGGGTGTTATCGACCGGCGAGAGCAAAGGCCGCCACACCACCACTTCAGCGCGGCTGTTTCACATGCCAGCAGGTGGCAACCTGATCGACTCACCCGGCATCCGCGAATTTGGCTTGTGGCATGTGGAGCCGGAGCAACTGCTGCACAGCTTCGTGGAGTTCCGCCCGCATCTGGACGGCTGCCGCTTCCGCGATTGCAAGCATGACCGTGAACCCGGTTGCCAGCTGCGCATTGCCGTGGAAAATGGCGCGATTTCGCCGCAGCGGCTTGCGAGTTATCTGTTTATTCGCAGTACACTGGGTCTTTAGTTGTGGTTGTAAGTCGATGCCGTTGAATTTGCCGCTCTTGCTTGAACCTGCTGCTCTCGAAGCAGTGCTAACTCATCCTGATCTCCTGATCATCGATCTTTGCCAGCCGCAGAACTGGCAGCAGATCCATATTCCCGGCGCTGTGCACATCAATCCCGTTGAACTCGTGTGCGGCATTCCACCGGCAGCCGGCAAACTACCGACGCTAGCGCAACTTAATGCACTGTTCTCGCACATTGGTTATCGCTCCGATCAGCACATCGTAGTGTATGACGACGAAGGTGGCGGCTGGGCTGGTCGCTTTATCTGGACACTGGATGTGATTGGTCACCGCAACTATTCGTTGCTCGATGGTGGTTTGCACAGCTGGTACAAGGAACAGCATCCGGTCACCAGTGAAGTGCGTGCGGTGGAAGCCACCAGCGTAAACCTCACACTGCACACTGATGTGATTGCTGAGCTCGATACCGTGCTGAATTCGCTGCAAGACCCCAATATAAAAATCTGGGATGCGCGTTCACGCGAGGAATATCTGGGTCTGCGTTCGGGCGCTATGCGCGCTGGCCATATTCCGGGCGCACTGAACCTCGACTGGCTGGAAGTGATGGACCCAAGTCGCAATCTGCGCTTGTTGCCGCTGTCGGTGCTGCAGGCAAAAATCACTTTATTAGGTATCAGCGACGGCAACACCATCATTACCCACTGCCATAGCCACCACCGCTCTGGCCTCACTTACGTAGTCGCCAAGCTGCTGGGCTTCAAGGTGTTGGGCTATCATGGCTCATTTGGCGAATGGGGCAACAATCCCGACGTGCCGATAGCAAAAATAGCCTGAGATTCTGACGCAATATGAAGCAACCATTTTTCATCACCCTGCAAGAGTGGGTGCCGCAAGAGCTACTCACCCGCATGATTGGCAAGCTGGCCGCCAGCGAAAAACCGTGGCTGAAACAGCAGATGATCCATCGTTTCATCAAGAAATACGGCGTCAACATGCGCGAAGCCTTGCATGAAGATCCGGATCATTACCGCAGCTTCAATGATTTTTTCACACGCGCACTCAAGCCAGAGGTGCGACCGCTGGCTGCATCGCCATCGGCAGTGCTGTGCCCCGCCGATGGTGTGGTGAGTGCAATCGGCAACCTCAATGCCGACACGATGATTCAGGCCAAGGGTAAAACTTACAGCGCCACCGCTTTGCTCGGTGGTGATCCACTGCGCGCTGAGCGTTTTCACAACGGCACGTTCGCCACCGTGTATCTCTCACCCAAAGACTATCACCGCGTGCACAGCCCGCTTGAATGCAGCTTGCGCGAAATGATCTACGTGCCGGGCAGACTCTATTCAGTGAACCAGACTACTGCCGACAACATCGACAACCTGTTTGCAATCAACGAGCGAGTGGTTTGCATCTTCGACACCGCGCACGGCCCGATGGCAGTGGTGCTGGTGGGCGCGATGATTGTGGCGGCTGTTGAAACCGTGTGGGCGGGCCGGGTGGCACCGGGCTTTGACGGCATCACGGTGAAAAGTTATCGGCCGCAGGAAGTGCAGATCAGCAAAGGCGGTGAGATTGGCCGCTTTTTGCTGGGTTCCACTGCTATCATTCTGTTCGGGCCTGGCATGGTGCAGTGGCAGATGGATTTGAGTCAGGGGCCTGGTGTGCGCATGGGGCAGCAGCTGGGGATGCTGACGAACATTTCCTGATTCCCATTCCGCGTCAGCGGAATCGCCGACGCTTCACCGATAAAAAAATGCCCGAACAAGTCGGGCATTTTTTTGTTGCTTGAAACCGGATTACTCAAAACTTCGGAAAGGTCAGCGATCCGTTCAAAGTAGACACAACAGTTGTGCCATTGAAGCCCTGCTGCAGCGGCGTGTTAACAAAATAGATATCGCCGGTAGTTTTATCAAAAGTCACGCCTACGCTGGAACAAAGTGGAGCACTGACTCCTGTAACGGCAGTGAGAATACAAGCCGGCACTGTGTAACTTCCCCTGCTGATATAGGCATCCACGCCAGACAAGTCAGCCATTATCGTGACCTGAACTTGCTGCGCTCCTGTATTGACGCTGGAGGTGTAGCTGACCGTCACGTTCTGGATGCCAACCCCTTGCGAGTAAACGAAGCTACCGCCACTGCTGTAAGGAACTGAATTAGCAAAGGTGGTCAAACCCTTGTAAGCAGGAGAAAGCGTAAGGCCGGCACCGCGTACTTTCGGCAGCTTGGCTTTCACGTCTTGCAACATGGCCAACACACTGGTTGTGGTGCCTTTATTGGTTATCTGATTGCCGAAGATGCCGCCCATCAGAAAGACCTGTCCGTCCTTGAAGCCGACATAAACACCAGTGCCTGCAAAAAACCGGTAGAGATAGCCCTGGTAAGTACCTACTGCGGAACCGTTCGGGAAAATGGTCGGATAGAGTTCAATGGCCAAATCCATGACAGATTTGGACTGGGCGTCCAACGCCAGCGGGGTTGTTTGGGCAAAGCTTGAGGTACTGAAAAAGCTCGCAGCCACAACACAGACACTGAGCCAGAATTTTTTAAGAGTCATTGAAAGGTCCTTGGAATAATTGGGCTCTGTATTGGGAGAATGCCATTTTGCAGCAAGCCAACGCGCCAATTACACCCCATGAAAGGGTTGGCAAGCTACTCAATCAGGCCCGTACGAGAGGAAACGCCAGCACGTCATCGATATGGGTGACACCCGTTTGCAGCATCAACAAACGATCAACACCCAAGGCAACACCGGCGCACGCTGGCATTCCTGCCGAAAGCGCTGCCAGTAAAAATTCATCGGACGCGATGTGTGGCAACTGTTGTTGTTGCCTGTGCAGTTGGTCTGCTGCAAAGCGCAGTGCTTGTTCTTCGGCGTCGATCAGTTCGTCGTAACCATTGGCCAGCTCCATGCCTTGCATCACCAGTTCAAACCGTAACGCTACTGGCTGACCCTGCTCATCATCAACCACACGCGCCAAAGCCGCTTGTTCGGCGGGATAGTGATAAACAAACACAGGATCGAGCAGCGTCGGTTCAATCACATGGCCGTAGAGCAAATCCAGACACACCGCCCTGCTGGTGACTGCTGAAGGTGAAACCGGCACACGATCCAGCGTGAGTGTTTGCAATTGCGCCAACGGCAGCGTGTGCGGATCAATAGCCAGTGTTTGCTGAAACAGTTGCCGATAACTGAGGCGCTGCATGGCAGAGCACGCCAACACCGACACCACCAGTGCTTCCACTTCATCCATCAACTGCGTCAGCGAAAACCCGGGGCGGTACCACTCCAGCATCGTGAACTCGGGATTATGACGACCGCCGCTTTCGCCGTTGCGAAACGCTTTGCATAACTGAAAGATGGCGCCGCTGCCTGCACACAGCAAGCGCTTCATCGCGAACTCGGGTGAGGTTTGCAAATACAGGGTTTGCGACTTCGCGTGCGGATATGGCTGATAGGCAGCAGTGACGGGATGCAGATTGGGATCAGTGCCACTGGCGTGGCACATGAGGGGCGTTTCAACTTCGAGCACAGCGCGTGCGGCGAAAAAACTGCGGATTTGCGCGTTCAGTGCCGCGCGGGCTGCGAACATGCTCTTGCTTGCGGTGGGTTGCCAATGCATGGGTTGCCTCGCAGCGCCCTCTTCATCATCTTCATCACACCAACGAACAACCCACCGCAGCAGGTTTTATTTTTTCGCGCGGCTCACGTATTCGCCGGTGCGGGTGTCTACTTTCAGGATGTCGCCGCGTTCAACAAACAACGGCACTTTGACCATGGCGCCTGATGCCAGCTTGGCCGGCTTGGTGCCACCGGTGGCGGTATCGCCACGCAGACCCGGGTCGGTCTCGGTTACTTCCATCTCAACAAAGTTGGGTGGGGTGACGGAAATCGGCGCGTCGTTCCAGACCATCACTACATATTGGTCTTGCTCCTTCAGCCAGTTCAGTGCATCAGCTACCGCGTTCTTGTCGGCGGCGATCTGCTCGAAGCTGCCGTCGGTTTTCATGAAATGATAGAACTCACCGTCGGTGTAGAGATATTCCATGCTCGATTCAGATATATCGGCTCCATTCAGGGTTTCACCAGATTTGAAGGTGCGCTCCCAAACGCGGCCGTTGAGCAGGTTGCGCAAACGCACACGGTTGAAGGCCTGACCTTTGCCGGGCTTGACCATCTCGTTCTCGAGAATGGAGCAAGGATCGTTATCGAGCATTACTTTCAAACCGGGCTTGAATTCGTTGGTGGAATAAACAGCCATGGGAACCTCGGCATTACGCGCACAAATAAAGGTGCGCATGATACTCGCGGCCATGGGTGGAAGCCAGCCAGCAGACTATAATGCGGCCATGTTGCGAACTATCCCCCTCTCATGTCAGCCCAGCTGGCAGGAACAATTGGCCGACTTGCTGACTGACCCGCTGGAATTGCTGGAGTTATTGCAGCTGACCCCGGCCGCTACCGGCTATTCCCTGCAGGCACTGCAGGACTTTCCCATGCGAGTAACTCGCGCCTATGCGCAGCGCATGCACAAGGGCAATCCGCGCGATCCGCTGTTGTTGCAAGTCTTGCCGCTGGCCGCAGAAATGCAACACACACCCGGTTATCTGGATGATCCGCTGGCAGAAAGCACCACCAACCCGGTACCGGGCCTGCTGCATAAATACCAGGGCCGGGTGTTGTTGATCACCACCCAGAACTGCGCGATCCATTGCCGTTACTGCTTTCGGCGCCATTTTCCCTATGCTGACAACCGACCCAGTCGCGCCGGCTGGGAGCAGAGCATTGAGTACATCGCCGGTGATGCCTCTATAGAAGAAGTAATACTCAGTGGCGGCGATCCGTTGGCGATTTCCAACAGTCATCTCGACTATCTGCTGAAGCGACTGGCACCTATCCCTCATCTAAAACGTATCCGCATTCATACGCGCCTGCCACTGCTGCTGCCTGACCGCATAGACTCAACCTTGCTGGCACTGCTGGATGCGCTGCCCCAGCAAGTCGTCATGGTGATTCATGCCAACCACGCCCAGGAATTCGACGCTGCAGTTGACCTTGCCTGCCAGCGACTGCGTGAGTGCGGCGTGCATTTGCTCAATCAAAGCGTGCTGCTGGCCGGCATCAACGACAGTGCTGAGGCGCTCATCAACCTCAGCCAACGCTTGTTTGCAGCTGGTGTGCTTCCGTACTATCTTCACATGCTGGACAAGGTCAACGGTGCTGCGCATTTTGATGTAGAAGCAAGCCAGGCGCTGGCGCTGATCGGCGTCATGCAAGAGCGCTTGCCGGGCTATCTGGTGCCTAAATTAGTCAGAGAGTTGCCGCACGAGCGCCACAAGATCCTGTTGTGACTTCCCTATAATTCTGCCCGATACCAGAACGACCCTAACAACGCGAGACAGAACCACAACATGGAAAGCACCAAACTCGCCATTACCCATTTGCTGGTCGTCGCGGACGAACACCAGACAGCCAACCTGCTGATCAGCTCATTACGGCAGGA
>CANCGR010000057.1 GCA_947377625.1 Gammaproteobacteria bacterium
CAAGAGTCGCCGAATGAAATTGACGTCACCGCCTGGTCTCTTGATGATCCGGCTCCAGCTTCACCTAAAATGACACGAACACATCTGCATAACGAACATGCAAACCAAAGGAACCCACTCATGGCCCAAGATATTTGGTTAAACCTGCCTGTTAAGGATGTCGCCAAGGCAGCCGCGTTCTTTACTGACATTGGCTTTACTCCCAATCCGGGGCCGGGCAATAGCGCGCATTCTGCATGCTTCACCATCGGCGAGAAAAAAATAGTCTTGATGCTGTTTGCACAAGAGCTGTTTGCCAGCTTCACCCAACATTCTCTTGCCGACACGACCACAGGAACCGAAGTGCTGTTTTCGCTGGGTGCCGATAGCCGGGAACAAGTCGACAACCTTGTAAACCGGGTGAAAGCTGCAGGAGGCTCTGTGTTTGCAGAACCGCGCGAATCCAACGGCTTCATGTACGGCTGCGGTTTTTGTGATCTTGATGGTCACCGCTGGAACGCGCTGTTCATGGACTCCAGCAAGATGCCCAAGTAGTCGACCTTCACCGAAAAAGGAACAGCACAGATGACCGAACGCGCAGAAAACGAAATCCAGTTCGGCGAACACATCGCCAACCAGGATACAGAACTGCTTTGGGGCTGGGGCACACCTGCCGGTCGTTTGCGCGCAACGCGGCGTGCTGACTACATTCGCAGTGGCGCCAGGCTTGGTGCTGGAGTGTATGCGCTGGAGATTGGCTGCGGCACCGGCATGTTCACCGAGATGTTTTCCCAAACCGGTGCAAAAATTCTTGCCGTTGATATTTCACCCGACCTCCTGAAGAAGGCCGCAACCCGCAATTTGCCGCAAGACACCGTGCAGTTCATGGAAAAGCGTTTTGAAAACTGCGATGTGGATGGGCCCTTTGATGCGGTTATCGGTTCGTCAATCTTGCATCACTTGGAAGTGGATGAGGCTTTGAAAAAAATCCATGACCTACTGAAGCCCGGCGGCGTAATGAGCTTTGCCGAACCCAATATGCTGAACCCGCAGGTGTTTGCCGAGCGCAAGTTCCGTAGATTTTTCTCCTACATATCCCCTGATGAAATTGCCTTCGTAAGATGGACATTAAAAAGTGCGCTGGAAAAAGCCGGCTTTACCGATATCGAGATTACGCCCTTTGATTGGCTGCATCCGGCTGTGCCCAAGCCTTTGATCGGCACAGTGTCGGTAATTGGAAAAGTGCTCGAAGCCCTTCCGCTCTTACGTGAGTTTTCGGGCTCGCTGTACATAAAGGCGATGCGCCCGGCAAAATGATTCACCAAAATAGTTCATTCAACTGTCCAGGGCCGGCTGCATGAAAAACCTGAAAGAACTTTTGAACAAGCAGATATCAAGCATCCCCGGCGTCACGCAAAAATTCTGGCCAACAGAAAACGGCGGCTTTACATCGTTTATTTATAACGACAAGGATTTTGCGCACTTTCATGCCGGCAATGAATTGGATCTGCGGCTCACCAAAAAAGTAATCGCCAGCGAAAAACTGAGTCACCCGGCCGACTCCGTAGTGCATCCGCATCGCGCCAAAGGATCGCCGTGGATCGAGCTGCGCTTTAACTCCAAGGAAGATGTGTATGATGTGTGCCGTTTGGTTGCATTGGCTATCAAGCAGATCTAACCCCGAGGCCGCCTGATGGACACCAATTCGCTCACGATTGCCGATACGCTTACGGCGCTGCGCATGGATATCCAGGCCGAGCACTCACTGATCGCCGGCCGCGTCACCTGGTATGTCACTTCGCAGGCATTCCTGCTCACTGCTTATGCGCAGTCGTGGAATGCGAACTTCGTATGGCCCTACTTCTTCCACGACATTCTTCCGCTTGCTGCCATGGTGCTGTCGGCAGTCATTCTGGCTTCTACCTATGGCGCCACGTGGGCGCAGGATGCGTACTTGCGCGAACAAGCCGCTTTGGTTGCGCGCTTGCAGGCTGAACTGACGCTGTCGCCCGGCGAAAAGCTGGCACTGGATTCGTACCAGCGCACGATGGTGAACAATCGCACCACCGCCAGCGGCCGCATCATTGGTGCCCGCATTCACGCATTGGTGCGTGTGACGCCACTACTGCTGCCGTTTGGATTTTCGCTGCTTTGGCTTTACGCTTATGCCTTTGCGCCACATCTGGCCAAATAAACGCCATGAGAGAAATAGCCGACATCCTGATGTCACTGCTCCCGCAAAACGATGTTGTGTTTCCTGCGGCATTGGCATTCGGCACTTACGGCGTTCGCTTCATTGCATTTGCGGCTCTTGCCTTCTTCACCGTTGATCCGTCACGCAATCCTGACGTGGGCTACAACAGCATGGAACGCCCCGCCGGCTTCGATCTGGCACTGAATATTCGTCGTGAGCTGCGGCAATCGCTGGTGACTCTTTGCGTGCTCACCACGGTCTTTACTGCATTTTTTGGGTACGGCTGGCTGGCTTCAAGCCAGCTTTACCACAGCATTGATGATTACCCGCGCTGGTGGTTTCTGGCGAGCATTCCCGTGATGATCTTCTTGCACGATACCTTCTTCTATTGGTTGCACCGAACCTTGCACACCCGCTTGCTGTTTGAGCGTTTCCATCGCCCGCATCATGCGTCGGTTTTCACAACTGCTTTCACTGCCTACAGCTTCGGATGGCAAGAGGCGCTGGCTGAGGCTTTGATCGTGCTGGCAATCATCTTCATCATGCCGATTCACCCGGCAGCATTCGTAATATTCCAGACCTTATCCATTGCCTACAACGTCTATGGCCATTGCGGCAGAGAGCTATTGCCACAGGGGCTACGCAACCATTGGCTCGGGCGCGCCATGAACTCGCCAACCTTGCACTCACATCATCATCGCTTCAGTAATGGCAACTACAGCTTCTACTTCACGTTTTGGGATCGCGTGATGGGAACGCTGGTGCAAAGCCGCAAGTAGCCATGGCCAGGATTGATTTGAAGAAAGACCTCAAGCACTTCTATCACGCGTCTGCGAAAGATGTGGCAGACGTTGATGTACCGGCCTTCAATTTTTTGATGATTGATGGCAAAGGCGACCCCGGCTCCTCCGCAACTTACGCCCAAGCGGTGGAAGCTCTTTTTACCGTGTCGTACACCGCAAAATTCATCGTCAAGAAAGGACCGCAGGCGATCGACTATGCCGTGATGCCGCTGGAAGGCTTGTGGTGGGCTGATGACATGAGCGCCTTTACCGCCAACGACAAAGCGAGCTGGCAATGGACGATGATGATTATGCAGCCTGCGTTCGTGGAGAGTGCAGTGCTGGAGCGCGCGATCTCGCAAGTAGACAAAAAGAAGAACCTGCCGGCGCTGCCGCTGTTGCGACTGGAATCATTCACCGAAGGACGCTGCGCGCAAATCCTGCACGTCGGGCCATTTTCCGAAGAAGGACCCACCGTGCAACGCGTGCATGACCACATCGATGCACGCGCGATGCGCAGTGGCAAACATCATGAGATTTATCTGAGCGACATCAGGCGCGCTGATCCTCGCAAATGGAAGACCATTATTCGTCAGCCGTTGCGCTGAAGCTGTGAATTCAACGACCGACCTCGCAGCAAACGTGAGAGATGTGTATTTCTGGTCTTTTTAATTTTCCATTAGTAAGTTGGAAATAATCGAAATTCGCTACTACACTCCAAGCAGCAACCTAAACTACTATGGCACGGACAACGGTGGGCTGAGGTTTATGAACATGCAAAATCCCAGTGAAGATTTGGAAGCCGCCATTCTGAATTTACCGGCAGAAGAACGCGCGCGTTTGCTCGAATTGTTACTGGCAAGCTTTGAGCCTAGATCCCTCGCGCAAGAAGCCTGGCTCAACCTTGCCAAGCAGCGCCGCGAGGATATCCATTCTGGCAAGGTTTCCATGGTGCCTGGTGAACAGGCGCTTGCCCGAGTACGCGCTCGCCTTATATGACCCATTGGCTGCATCCCGATGCTGAGAAGGAACTTGGCGATGCCGCCGAGTATTACCTGATTCATGCCGGCCGCGTGGTGATGGAATCTTTCCTTACCGAATACGTGCAGGTTCGTGACCTCATTATTCAAAACCAGAAACTTGCACTATTAACCGATTCCGGAATGCGAGTTTGTCATTTTGAAAATTTTCCTTACTCGCTGATCTACGAAGCAAACGAGAATATGGGGCCACAAATTTTTGCCATAGCCCATCAAAGAAGAAAGCCCGGATATTGGGAACAAAGACTGACTTAATTGCCTTCCTTGTAAAACGTAAACTCAATCTCCACTCGTCCCTTCAGCGGCAAAGCCGCAACACCAATCGAAGTACGCGCTGGCGGCGCATGCGGGATATTGTTGAACACCTGCTCCCATGCGGCGTTGATCTCGCTGAACTTGTCCATCTCGGGCGTGAAGATGCGGGCGATGGCGAGATGTTCGAAACCCAGACCATATTCCTGCATCAGCACCTGGGCGTTTTCGAGAATCCTGGCGGCTTGCTCACCTACTGTGTCACCTACCATCGCGCCGCTTTGGCGATCCTGCGCCAATAGGCCGCTGAAATAGTAATGCGGGCCTACTTTGACGACGTGGCTGTATTTGAAGGCGGGTTTAGCGAGATTTTTGGAAAGAGTGGCTTGACGCATGGCACTTACCTGCAGTGTTTGTAAGGGCTTCATTCTACCTGCGATCAGCACCCTCGCTTAGCCTGGGCTATAATTCCGCTACGCAATTTCCAGAGTCTGCACATGCGCACAATCGTTTACCCCGGCACTTTCAATCCGATCACCAACGGCCACACTGACTTGGTGGAGCGTGCGTCTCATATTTTCGATCACGTTATCGTTGGCGTTGGCACCAGCACGCAGAAGGCCAGCCGCATGTCGCTGGAGCAACGCGTGGACTTGTGCCGCTCGGTGCTGGCGCATGTGCCCAATGTGGAAGTGTGCGGCTTCACCAATCTGCTGACGGAGTTCATGCGCGAAAAAGGCGCCACGCTGATCTTGCGCGGCCTGCGCACCGTGGCCGACTTTGAATATGAGTTTCAACTGGTCGGCATGAACCGCGTGCTGGCACCGGAAATTGAAACGGTGTTTCTGGCACCGGCGGAACATTTGTCGTACATCTCGTCAACACTGGTGCGCGAGATTGCCACTTACGGCGGCGACATCGGCAAATTTGTCGCGCCCGCAGTGGTAGCGGCGATGCACGCAGAATTGGCGAAAGGCTGAACCCTGGTGGCGCTGCTTATTACCAGCGACTGTATCAACTGCGATGTGTGCGAGCCGGAATGTCCGAATCACGCCATTTACATGGGCCCGCTGATTTACGAGATTGATCCGAAGCTGTGCACTGAATGCGTCGGGCATTTCGACACACCGCAATGCGTCGCAGTGTGCCCGGTGGCTTGCATTCCGCTTGATCCTGCCAATGCGGAAACGCATGAACAGTTGCTGGCGAAATATCAGCGCATCATGACACTGAGTGTGTAATACACTGCTTTTCCCGGGTCTTTTTCAATTCTGGCATCTTGGGCAATAGACTGTAGCTCTGCCACCCAGGCGCGAATCCTTCAATGGCGTCATGCAGTTGTTGCAGGGCTGACCTTCGCGACCATAGACCTGCAGCGTTTGACTGAAATAGCCCGGCTTGCCATCGCCGCCGACAAAATCACGCAGCGTGGTGCCACCTACTTTGATGGCGCGATCGAGCACTGTCTTGATTTCACGCACCAGCGATTCACAGCGTTCGATCATCATGGTGCCGGCCTTGCGCATTGGGTCAATGCCAGCGGCGAACAGGGCTTCATTGGCGTAGATGTTGCCCACGCCTACTACGACGTGACTGTCCATGATGAAGGTCTTGATCGGCGTGGTACGGCCTTCGGATTTTCCCAGCAGGTATTCGGCAGAAAAATCGTGGCTCAGCGGTTCCGGCCCCAACTCAGCCAGCAGCGGATGCTCATAAGGGTCGCCTTCAATCCACAAAATGCAGCCGAAGCGACGCGGATCGTGGAACCGCAAGCAGCGGCCACTGGCCAGCACCAGATCGACATGATCGTGTTTCTTGAGAGGCTCACCCACCACGGCCAGCCGCAGGCTGCCCGACATGCCCAGATGAATCAGTGCAGTGCCTTTGCGGGTGCGCAATAACAGGTATTTGCCGCGCCGCTCTATCGCCGAAACGGTTTGCCCGGCGAGCTCGGTGGCAAGGCTGGCTGGCACCTCCCAGCGCAGGCGTGGCTCCCGCACCACTACTTTCATGATTTTGCGGTTCAGCAAATAGGGCGCAATACCCCTGCGCGTGGTTTCTACTTCTGGTAATTCAGGCATCGGACCTCTCCACTGCTCTAGTCCCACTGCTCTAGTCCCGCGCGCACTTTTCCCGACAGGCCCGGTTAAGTGCGGGTTAAGGGCTTGGCGCCTAAGTTGGCAATCGCATGTTAAGTGCTTATCCCCCAGCTCTGCGGGGTGTTGACCTGGTCGCGCTTAAGTCAGAGCATAGCCGCCAGGTCAGTTTTTCTGTGTCAGACTTTACACTCATCCTGTCTGTATCGCCAAAGTCTGCGCCGCCATCTGGAGACTGCCATGCCCCTTTCATCCTTCACCACATCTATACAGTGGCGCCGTTTGGCGCTGGTGGTGTTACTTGGCGTGCTGGTGAGCAGTTGTGATGACAAGGAAAAGAAGGATTCCTCCAGCTCTGCGCCCACGATGCCAACTACTTCGCCTTCGTCAGCGTCAGTGCCCACGCCGCCTTCCAAATCTTCCAGCAGTTCCAGTAGCTCTTCCAGCCAGAGTTCTTCAATCCCGAGTTCTTCGCAGCAGCCTTCTGTCAGTGTGAGCGTTACTCCAAGTTCCAGTGCGACCCAGTCAACCATCCCCGACTCTTCCAGCAGTTCTGGTTCGAAATCATCATCCAGCTCGAGTAGTTCCAGTTCGTCTTCGAGTTCCAGCAGTTCCTCATCGCAGTCGTCTTCCAGTTCTGGCGGTTCGTCTTCGCAATCGGCTTCCAGTTCGGGCAGTTCAGGTTCCGCCGGGGCGCAATCAAGCAGTGCCGCCTCTGCCAGTGGAACCAGTTCTGGTGCAGCGGGTGAAGAGAACGGCAGCCAGTCCACCGCCGGCAATAGTGGTGGCGGCTCAACTGCCAGCAATAATGGATCAGAGGCTGGGGGTGCAGGTTCACCCGGAACCTCTTCCGGTTCCAATGCAGGTGCTGCCGGCGGGCAGAAAGGCCAAGCAGGAGCGCAAGCAGCGGGTGGTCAGAAAGGATCAGCCGGAACCCAGCAAGCTGGCGCAGGCGGAATGTCTGGCGTACCCGGCACTGCGGGTGGACAAAATGGAAGTGGAGCTACGGGTGGTGCAGGTGGAATGCCAGGAACGGCCGGTGGCAGTGGTAACGGTGGCGTAGCCGGCGGCGGGAATGGCGGCAACACTGGCCAAAGCCAAGGCGGCGGTACAACCGGCACGCAAGCCGGTGGCAACGGCGGCGATGGCGCTGATCCCTTTGCCGGGCTCGGTGGTGCCGGCACTGTTGTGTTGACTGCTGCCGAACGCCGTGCGGCTCTCGATGCCCGTCTGGAAAAAAGCTATGGCACCTTCGACGGCATGATCATCTCGGCCCGCCAAGGCGCAGAGGGCGCGGCCAACAGTGCCGGCAGCAAACAAGGCACGGGCAAAAACGGTAAGGGAGAGCAAGGTGAAGGCGCCGGCAACGGTGGTGCCGGCGGCACTGGCCAAGACCCGACAATCCTGGCTTCAGCCCGAACCGGTGGACTCGGCGGCGGTGGCACTGGCTCAGCCAATGGCACCGGCGGCAATGGCACACTGCCGGCCGGGCCGGCGATTAATCACACCGGCGAATACACCGGCCAGGCCCAGGCTGCCTACCCTGCTCCGCCCGACATTCCCAACGGCAATGACGACGATGTGGTGGCACGTCAGCTGCGCGAAGCAGCCTCGCATGAGCCTGATCCGGAACTGCGCGAAAAACTCTGGACCGAATACCGCAAGTACACCGGCTTGAGTAAATGACGTTGATGAAAGCCGTTACTCCTCCACGTTCACTCCACTCACTACTGCGCGACTTTTTACATTACTTCACGCTGGCGCTGCCTTCACTGCTGCTGGTGGGCAGCCTTGCTGCTTGCAGCACCGAAACAATTTCCACTACTGCCTTCACCCAGCTAAACCCGGAAACCGGCAAGATCAGTGAAGACGAATTGCTGGATGTCGGCGTGGCGATTTTTGAACCGGGCCTTGATGACATTCCCAGCAAACGCGCAGAGCTGACCTTTGCCGATGTGCGCATGGCAGAAACACAATACATGTCTCACCAGCTTGTACAAACGCTGCAGAGCAGCGGCGCCTGGGGCACAGTGCGCGTTATTCCCAACGACTTGAGCAATACCGATGTGGCAGTGCACGGCACCATTTTGCAAAGCGATGGTCAGACGCTGATCGTGAAGGTAGCGGTCAAGGATGCAACGGGGCAGCAGTGGTATGAGAAGGAATACAAGGAAGTGGTCGGCAAATACAGCTACGACCCGCGCAGGCGCCAGATGGAAGATCCGTTTCTCGGCCTCTACAACCGCATCGCCAACGACATGCTGGCCTTTCGCAAAAAAAATCTTGATCGCAATGAGCTGCTAAGCATTCGTACGATTTCGCGCATATTGTTTGCGCGCAGTTTTGCACCGCAGGCCTTTGACCAATATCTAACAACCTCCAGCCGCGGCCTGGTCAAGTTGAATCGTTTACCCGCTGCTGACGACCCGATGCTCAAGCGCATCGACACCATCCGTGAGCGCGACTATCTCTATGTAGACGCCCTGCAAGAGTACTACGGCAACTTTTCAAAACAGATGCAAGGCCCTTACAACGACTTCCGCAACAGGAGTTACGCGGAAGTCGTCAAGTACGACAAACTGAGAAGCGAAGCCACCCGCAACATGGTGTTGGGTGTGGCAGCCATTGTCGGCGGGCTATATGCAATGGGACGCAACGACTCCAATGTAAACAACGTTGGCTTTGGCGCGCTGCTGGGCGGTGGTTACCTGATCAAGGATTCGTTCAACAAAAAAGATGAAGCCCAGATGCAGGCAGAAGCACTGGCCGAGTTGGGCAACTCCATGGGTTCTGAAATTGCGCCGCACACGATTGATCTGGAAGAGCACGTGGTGACTCTGAAAGGCAATGTGCAGGAGCAATACAAGCAATGGCGGGAAATTCTTGCCGATATCTACACCACCGAGATCGGTGACTTGTCAGCGGCTGCGGCCAAAGCTGCGCCAAAAAATTGATAGCACCCATTCTGTCTCTATTAAAAATTTCCACGCCGGATACATTGAGCGAAGACAGACGTTGCTTGTAAGGGCGGCGAAGACTGCAGGAGATTTCAAGTAATGTTTGTGGTGATCAAGGAAATCGGGGAGCTCGCACTCATTGCTGCCTGTCT
>CANCGR010000058.1 GCA_947377625.1 Gammaproteobacteria bacterium
GAATTGCTGATCAGAATTCCACATCGGCATCCTGCCCCTCACCGCCGCGCACGCCATCGGCGCCATCACTCCACAGCGCATATTCCTTGCTGCCATTGGGAGACGGCGCGAGATATAAATAATCATGGCCCCACGGATCGCGCGGCAAATCGCGCAGATAACCGCCGCTTTTGTACTGCGGCGGCTCGGGTGCTTGGGCAGGTTTGTGCGTGAGCGCCTGCAGCCCTTGCGCCGTGGTCGGCAGCAGACGGTTGTCGAGCTTGTAGAGGCTCAGTGCGGTAGCAATCGTTGCGAAATCGGCGGTAATTTTTTGCTGGCGTGCGGTATCGACGCGGCCCATGTAGATAGGCACTGCAATGCCGGCCAACAGTCCCAACACCACCAGCACCACCAGCAACTCAAGCAAGGTGAAGCCGGCGGCGCTGCGCAGTTTGCGTTGGATGGCAATCCAGCTGTTTGCATTCATCGTCATGAAACGTGCCTTGCGAGTCTTCATCCCACCAACGTATTCATCTGCATGATCGGCAGCAACACCGCCAGCACGATGGTGCCGATCACTACCGCCATCAGCACCAGCAACAACGGCTCCAGCACTTTCAGCAAGCCCGTGATGGTCTGTTCCAGTTCGCGCTCTTGCATGGTGGCAGCGCGCGCCAGCATGGTGTCGAGCGTGCCACTGCTTTCGCCACTGGCCACCATTTGTGTCAGCAGTGGCGGGAAATGGCCACTGTGTTCCAGCGCGCGCGCCAGCGAGCCACCTTCTTCCACTGCATGCGCTGCCAGCGTAGCCGTGCTGCGCAGCACCACGTTACTCATGACACCGCTGGCAATCGCGAGCGCATCCACCAAGGCAACGCCACTGGTCGTCAACAGACTCAGCGTTGACGCAAAACGTGCAGTATCTGCAGCCTGCAGCAAGCGGCCCACCAGTGGCAAATCCAAACTGAATTTGTCCCAACGCACTTGCCACTGCGCATGCTGCAACAACTGGCGCAGCAAGACCGGCAGCAGCACGATCAGCAACAGCAGCAGCGGCCACCAGGTAGCAACGCCACGACTGAGCGCCATCAACATGCGTGTCAACAGCGGCAGCTGACTGCCATTACGCAGGAACAGGTCATTGAGATCGGGCAATACTTTCACCATCAAGATGCCGATCACCAAGATCGCCACGCTGATCAGGGCACACGGATAGATCATGGCCATCTGCAGTTTGTTTTGCAGTTGTTGGCGCACTTCCAGATAGTCGGCCACTTTTTCCAGCACTTCACCCAACAGGCCGGCTTGCTCGCCGGCTCGCACCAAGGCTTGATACAAACCGGAAAATATTTGCGGAAAGGCAGCGAGGCTGGCGGTGAAGCTTTGCCCGGCGACAACCTTGCTGCGCAATTGCAGCAGCACGGTTTTCGCCGCAGCGTTACTGGATTGGCGGGCGGTGGCAGCGAGTGCTTCGTCAAGTGGCACACCGGCTTTCACCAAGGTCGCCAATTGCCGCGTCAACAATACCAGCTGCACCAGCGGCAACGGTCGCGGCCCGCGTGAACGCCACGATAACCACGCGGCTCCCGCTTGTGATGAGGTGACTGAAATCGGTTTGAGCTGGCGGGCACGTAGCAACTGCCGCACTTGCCGTTCGGATTCGCCTTCAATGATGCCGCGACTAAGATTGCCTTTTGCATCAAGCGCCTGATAAGAGAAGGCTGCCATAGGCTGATCAGCCTGCAGTGACGCGCAGCACTTCGGCCAAAGCCGTGTCGCCGCTTAGCACCACGCGTATGCCGTCCTGCAGCAAACTGTCGCCGTGCCGGCGCGCTGCTGCGGCGAGTTCAGACTCACTGGCGCCCGCATGAATCAAGCGGCGCAGTGGTTCATCCACGCGCACTGCTTCATAAATGCCAAAGCGATGCTGATAGCCAGTGTGGCGACATTCGTTGCAACCGCGCGGCCGGTAAATTGCCAACACGGTGTCTGCGCTCAAGCCCAGCACACGACATTCCTGTGCATCGGGCTGATAAGCTTGTTTGCAATGCGGACACAACAAGCGCACCAACCGCTGCGACAACACTGCCACCAGACTCGACGCCAGCAGGAACGGCTCAATGCCCATGTCATGCAAACGCGTGATAGCGCCGATCGCGGTGTTGGTGTGCAGGGTGCTGAGCACGAGATGACCCGTGAGACTGGCCTGCACGGCAATGCGCGCCGTTTCAGCATCGCGGATTTCGCCGAGCATCACTACATCAGGATCCTGTCGCAAAATCGAACGCAGGCCGTGCGCGAAACTCAGCCCCACTTTGGTATTCACTTGCGTCTGCCCAACGCCGGGCAAGGTGTATTCAACCGGATCTTCAATCGTCAGAATGTTTTTGCGGCCATCGTTGATCTGCATCAGCCCGGCATAAAGTGTTGTGGTTTTGCCGGAACCGGTGGGGCCAGTCACCAGAATGATGCCGTGCGGAATCTGCAGCGCGTCCTGATAAGTGCGCAACACCGCCGGCGGCATACGCAGATCCTGCACACCCAGTTGCCCGCTTTGTTTGTCGAGCAGACGCAACACCACGCGCTCACCGTGCGCAGACGGTAGCGTGGACACACGGATGTCGAGCGCATGGCCAGCCAGCCGCACACTGATGCGACCATCCTGCGGCAACCGCTTCTCGGCGATGTCGAGCTTGGCCATTACTTTGATGCGTGACACCAGTAGTGGCGCCAGCAAGCGTTTGGGACTCAGCACTTCCGTGAGCACACCATCAGTGCGAAAACGCACGCTGAGTTTTTCTTCGTAGGTTTCGATATGAATGTCGGACGCACGCTCTCGCAGCGCCTGCGCAATCAGTGCGTTGATGAGTCTGATCACCGGCGCACTGTCTTCGCCTTCCATCAAGTCGCCGGTGGTGTGGATGTCTTCGGCCAGTCGCGCCAGGTTGGTGTCGGCACCGAGATCTTCCGCCATCTGCACCGCTTCAGAGTTGTCGCGCGCAAACGCCAGACCGAGCTGCTGCTGAAATTCCGTCGCACTCACACTTTGCAATTGATAGCTGCCATTGAGCACGCGCCCGAGTTCTGCCAGCACGGTGGTGGACAGACCCGGCTTGTGCAACACACGCGGTGGCAGCGTGCGTGCGTCGAGCAACACGCCATGCTGCTGGCAATAAGTAAACGGAAACTGGGCAGGGATGCCGGCAAGTGTGGGTGAGGCAGAGGTGGCAGTCATCGCAACACCCGCATTATTGTTTGCTGGCCGGTGTGGCCGCGCTGTTGCCTTTCTGCAATTCCTGCAGGTGCTGTTGCCACTCTGGCAACAGCGGCAGCGATTTGGTATTGCCCGTAGACTGCTCCAGCTGCTCGGCGCGAATAGTGCTGTATTTAAGCGCAGTTGCCGCTTCCATCTGCCGGTTTTCGCGCAGGATGGTCGCGCGCAGAAACACCACCAAGTGGGTTTTGGTCAACGAATTGGAAGAGCTGCGAAACAAGCGGCCGAGTCCGGGAATGTCGCCGAGCAGCGGCACCTTCTGATCGTTCTCGTTGAGCGAATCTTCCGTCAAGCCACCCAGTATTACCGTTTGGCCGTCGTTGGCCAGCACGGTGGTTTCGATCTTGCGTTCGTTGGTGATCGGGTTGTTGTTGAGCAGCACACTGCCAGCACCAAGCAGGCTGGAGACTTCCTGCGACAATTGCAGTACGAGTGAATCGCCTTCATTGATATGCGGAGTCACGCGCAAGGTAACGCCGACATTCTTGCGTTCTATGGTCTGGAACGGATTGCCGGGATTGGCCGAGGTGTTGCCGGTGCTGGTATAGGAACCAGTAACAAACGGCACACTGCGACCAACGGTGATGCTGGCTTGTTCGTTGTCCAGCGTCATCAACGACGGCGTCGACAAAATGTTGGCCGACTTCTCGGCCTGCAGTGCCGAGATCAACACATTGAAACTCAGGCTGGGGCTAAGCCGACCAATGCCCAGCACCTGCCCCGGCGTGGTGGCCAGTGCCTGCGCCAGCGGGCCGCGCATGTCGATAAGGTTGCCGCTAGCGTCACGCTTCTCGCCCGCCAGTGCCGCGCCGACAATGGCAGCAGAAGTCGCACTGCCGCTACTGGAACTGCCATAGGCACCGTTGTCATTCTGGAACAACCACTGCACGCCGATATCCTGGCCGCGATCGCCACTGAGCTCAACGATGATGGCTTCCACCAACACTTGTGCCTTGCGGATATCCAGCCGCGCAATGACGTTCTTCAGGGTCTGCAAGGCTTCGCCATCGGCAGTGATGATCAAGGAGTTGGTGGCTGTGTCGGCTACTACACTGCCATTGCTGTTGGCCGCCGCTGCTGGCGCATCTTTGCCGGCAGGCGGTGCGGTAGCGGCAGCGCCAAGCAGGCCGTTGAGCAAGGGCGCCAGTGTCTCGGCGCGTGCATATTGCAGATTCACGACATTGACCTTGCCGTCCTGCGTGAGCGGACTGTCGAGCTGGGCGATCAGCGCCGTGAACTGGCGGATCTGTGCTTGTTCACCACTGAGCAAGATACTGTTGGTGCGACCATCCGGCACGATCTGTATCGAGGCCGAACTGGCGATCTCGGCGGTGCCACGCAATTTCTGCAACAAGCCCACCACATCGGCGGCGGCCGCATTTTTCAGCGTGATGATCTGCGTTTGCTTCACGGAGGATTTGTCGATGAACTGCACCATGTTGCGGATGCGTTCGATATTGGCAGCACTGTCGGTGACGATAATGGAATTGCTGGCGGCATAGGCTGTCATCTGCGCATCAGCGGCTGACAAGGGCCGCAGTATCGGCACCAGTTGCTCGGCAGAGACATTGATTACCTGAATCACCTGAGTGAGCACTTCATTGCCGGTGCCGGCCGGCCGGTCGAGATTGAGCGGCACTGCCTGCTCACGCGCAGCGGCCGCCGGCAACACGCGCACCACATCACCGGCTTCCACCGCGACGTAGCCGTGCACTTTCAGTATCGACAGAAACAATTGATAGAGATCACGGCGATTGACGGCCTTGCTCGACACCACTTGCACGTTGCCATGCACGGCGGGGTCGACGATCAGCGTCTTGCCAGTAGCATCGGCGACAAAGCGGATCAGCTCGCCGATATCGGCATCACGGAAATTGACAGTCCAGGTTGGCTCAGTAGTCGCCGTTGCTTGTGCTGGGGCAGTGGCGACTGGCGGCTGTGCTTGCAAGGAAGTGGCGATGGCCAGCGATAATAGCGATACGAGTCCCGCCTTTTTGAGGCTGGAACGCAGGGGACTTGCTGGGGTAGATGCTTTCAAAGTCATTTCCGTATCAAGGAGCCAGTGTCATCTGCAACGCCAGCGGCTGGCCATCCCGCAATAGCGAAAATGATACGTCACCGGGCTTGTTCATCAAATTGTACAGCTGCGGCAGATTCGCCTTGTCGTTGAGGGCGATGCCGTTGATCGTGGTCACTATGTCATTGGTTTTGAAGCCCAGCTGCACGAAATCTTTCAGGCGCAAACCCGGGCTCAGCCGGTAGCCGAGCAAGCGGCCATTGGAGGCTGCAGGCTCTACCTCCATGATTTCTGCCAGTCTGGCCGAGACTTTGCGAATTTGCTGGGGTGCCGCTTGTATTATCGGCGCAGCAGGTGTGCTGACGTTGCCAGCCACAGACTCTGCAGCGCGCCCATTGGTGTTGGTGGCCGCCTTGGCCGGCTTCGGATGATGTTCAGCATCGTAAAGCCACAAGGCCTGCTCAATGCCATTGTTCCTGATCAGCACATGATCCTGGGCGATAAGTGCAAGGCTCACAGCGGCACCCACTGGCAAGGTATCGCCGCTTTTGTAACTGCGTTGCTGACCATTGCTGACAATGAGGGCGCGGCTGTCCTTTGCCTGGCTGGCCAGCACTACACCATCGAGACTTAAATCCAGATCAGTAGTTGCCACCTTGGTCTGTGCGGTACCCGCTTGTGCCCCCTTGCTGGCAGCGAATAACTTGAGCGACTGCACTGCGGCCAGATCTACGGCTTGTGCGTTTTGATTGGTTGTAGATGTCTGCGGGGAAGGCGAGGCCACTGTCTGATAAGGCCAGTGCATTACTGCCAGTGCAAGCCGCACCAGCAGCGCTGCTGCCAATGTCAGGCCCAGCACAGCAGACAAGGTCACGCGCCCGTAAGCCCGGTGAAATGTCGCAGCTTGGTATAGGCTTGTGATGTGCAAGGGATCGTGTTCTTGTTGCGGCAGGATGAAAGGAGCTTACCACAACCCAAGGCTTGCTACGGCTGCGCGAGCCGCAGCAAATCCAACCGCGCTTTATTCAGTTTGAGGCCAGTTTTCCGCTGACAGGCAGGGGCCTGAGTTTGTATACTCGCGCCCTGTCTGAAGGCCTGCCAAACCGCTCACAGTACCGGATCCAATCGGTATTTCTTGCCATTCGAAGACCAGGAGAGCCCCTCGGGGTTATGACCGCCGTCGAGAAAATACTGGTGTATCAGTTTCCCGCTTGTGCTGAGCAAATGGGCAGCGTGCGGCACAAGCTGCGCGAGGCACTGGCACACTCAGGGCAACCTGAAGCAGTAGTCAACCATGTTGTGCTGGCGGTGGGTGAAGCCTGCATGAACATCATTCAGCATGCCTATGGCCCGAGTGACAAGGGCGATATTTTGCTGGAAGTGGAATGGCAATTTGCCGAAGCAGGCGGCAATGGCGGCAATGGCGGCAATGAAAGGCGCGAGCTTGTGTTCAGACTGACCGACTTTGCCAAGCACAAAACCTGTGCCGAACAAATGCGTTCACGTCCGCTCGATGAAATCCGTCCGGGTGGGCTTGGTTGCCACATCATCAATGAGGTGATGGACAAAGTCGTGTTGCTGGAGCGCCAGGTTGGCTGCGGCAACGTACTGGAATTGCGTAAACGCTTGTAAATAGTTCGGGCCAATTTCCGGCCAATAAATTTCAGGCCAATAAAGAGAACAACGGAAACTGTATGGAATGTAACGTCAAATCAGAATTTGGTTATGACCTGCTGGAACTGAGCGGTGAAGTCGACCTCCAGTTTTCGCCGCAACTGCGCGAGAAAATCCTGGGCTCTCTCAAGACCGGCAATCCACTGTTGATCGACCTGGCCAAAGTCAGCTACATCGACAGCTCCGGCATCGCGTCGCTTGTGGAAGGTTTCCAGACTGCCAAAACCTCGAAACTGCAATACGGTTTGCTCAATATCAGCAACACGGCGATGCAAGTGCTGACGCTGACGCGCCTCGACAAGATTTTCGATTTGTACTCCAGCATCGACCAGTTCAAACAGAAGTTGCAATGACATGACAGGTAATACTCAAACTGACACTGCCATCACCATTCGCAATCTTGTGGTGGATTACGGCCCGCGCCGCATTCTCAATGACATCAACCTTGATATACCCAGTGGGCAGATCATGGTGATCATGGGCCAGAGCGGCGCCGGCAAGAGCACGCTGTTGCGCTGCATTCTGGGCCTGAAAAAACCGACCAGTGGCAGCATCCACATGCTGGGCACCGACATTGCAACCGCCAGCCAAAAGGAAATCTACAAAGCCCGCAAGCAGATCGGTGTCGCCTTCCAGGGCGGCGCGCTGTTTTCGTCAATGACGGTGGGCGAGAACATCGAGCTGCCGCTGCGAGAACACACCAATCTCGACGAAAAAACCATCCAGATCATGAGCCGCATCAAGCTGGACATGGTCAACATGCTGGATGCCGAACACTTGATGGTAGCGGAGCTGTCCGGCGGCATGGCCAAACGTGCCGCACTGGCGCGCGCAATCATCATGGATCCGAAACTGCTGTTTTTTGATGAGCCTTCGGCGGGCCTCGACCCCAGCACCGCTGCCGAACTCGACCAGCTGATCATCACGCTGAAAATTTCGCTGGGCATGACCATCGTAGTGGTCACCCATGAGCTCGACAGCATCTTCAAAATCGCCGATCACATCGCGGTGATGAAAGACGGCAATATCGTGGAAACCGGCACACCACAGCAGATCAGCGCCTCCACCAACCCGGAAATCCAGGGTTTGTTGAATCGCAAACCGCGTGAAACCATCGTCGACACTGACGCCCACCTGCGCCGCCTGACAGGAGGCTTCTGATGTCTTCACTTGTCACTTACATTGAAAGCCTCGGCGCTTATTGCGTAACGGCACTCGAGCAAACCGGCAGAACCTTCAACATGCTGGTGCAGGTCGTGTGGGAATTATTGCACCCGCCCTATCGGCTCTACCCGATCGTGCGCCAGATGTACTTCATCGGCGCGCGCTCGCTGACGCTGATCATTGTGTCCGGCATCACCATCGGCATGGTGCTTGGCTTGCAGTTCTACAACATCCTGCAACGCTTTGGTTCGGTGGAATTGCTCGGCGCCGGCGTGGCACTGGGCGTGATCCGCGAACTGGGGCCGGTGATGACAGCGTTGATGGTGGTCGGCCGTGCCGGCTCCTCCATTACCGCCGAACTCGGCATCATGCGCATCACTGAGCAGGTTGACGCGCTCGAGTGCATGGCCATTTCGCCCGACAAATTCCTGATTGCACCCAAGGTAGTGGCGGGGCTGTTGTCAGTGCCATTGCTGACAATGGTGTTCGATTTTGTTGCGCTGTTTGGCGGCTATTTTGTTGGCGTGCATATGTTCGGTGTAGCTGAAGGCTCTTACTGGAACGGCATGATCGACGCAGTGCAATGGCAGGACGTGCGCATCGGCCTGATCAAATCATTCGTATTCGGCGTACTGGTTACCCTCATCTGCTGTTCGCGCGGCTTCTACATGCACCTGACCAAAGCAGGCTCGCAAGGCGCCGAAGGCGTAAGTTCTGCCACCACCGATGCGGTGGTGCTTTCATCGATTGCTGTGCTGTTCAGTGACTTCCTGATCGGCGCATTGGCTTAAGTTTGCAAGGAGAACCACCATGAAAAAACTCAATGTGCAAATGCTTACCGGCATTTTCGTGCTGCTTGGCATTGCCGCGTTTGCCTACCAGGCCATTACCATCGGCGGCGCCAGTGTCAGGCAAACTCCTGGTTATACGCTCACTGCACGCTTTGACTCGATTTCGGGCCTGAGGGTTGGCGGCATCATCGAAGCTGCCGGCGTGCGCGTCGGCACCATCACCAGCATCAAATTCGACCCCGACAACTACAAGGCCATCGTCAATCTGCGCATCAACGAAGGCGTGCCGGTGCAACAGGATGCCATTGCGTCTGTACGCACCCAGGGCATCATCGGTGAGAAATACATCAAACTCAGCGCCGGCGGTTTTCCGGAATTGCTGACAGACGGCATGGAGATCCATGAGACCGAGTCCGCTGTCAGCCTGGAAGAGCTGGTCAGTAAATACATCTTCGACGGCGGCGGCAAAAAATAATGGCCGCTGCCGACCAACGGGGAACTTGTGTGAAAGGGATCAAGTTCATGCTCAAGACCAGGACTCATCGACAACTT
>CANCGR010000059.1 GCA_947377625.1 Gammaproteobacteria bacterium
TCCTGCTGTGATAAAGTCAGCGCCATCATCACAGAAGGCAGCAGCATGATCCACATTTTCATCGGCACCAAAGCCCAGCTGATCAAGATGGCGCCCATCATGCGTGTGTTGCAGGATCGCGGCCACGCCTACAACTTCATCTACAGCGGCCAGCATCGCGACACGGTAGACGACATTCTGGCCAATTTCGCGATCAGCAAAAAACCGGATGTCACGCTTTACCACGGCCGCGACATCACCGGCATTGTGCAGATGGGCAAGTGGGCGCTCGACATCGTTCGCAAATACTCGTCAAGCCAGCACGCCACTGAATTGTTCCGCGATGACAAGAACGGCATCGTGCTCAACCATGGCGATACTTTCTCGACGCTACTTGGCTCCTGGCTGGCCAAACGCCATGGCCTCAAAAGTGCGCATGTGGAATCGGGCTTGCGCTCGCACAATATTTTTCATCCGTTTCCGGAAGAGCTGACGCGGCTCGCGACGTTTCGGCTGTCGGATTATTTCTTCGCACCGGGTGAATGGGCACTGGCCAATCTGGCCGGCTATAAAGGCGTAAAAATCAACACCGGGCAAAATACCTTGTGTGATGCGCTGCGCCACACTGCACAACAAACTGAAGCTTCACGAGCGCCAGGCTATGGACTGGTGTCAGTACATCGCTTTGAAAACATCTTCTTCCGCAAACGGCTCACATTGATCGTCGACATGCTGATCGCGTCCGATCCGGCCCACCCCAAGCTGTTTATTTTGCACAAGCCCACGGAAAAGAAACTCAAGGAATACGGACTCTACGAACGACTGGCCGCGTGTGGGCATATTGAGCTGCATCCGCGTTATGACTACTTCCGTTTCATTTCGCTGTTGCGTGGCAGTGATTACCTGATCACCGACGGCGGCAGCAACCAGGAAGAATGCTCATATCTGGGGCTGCCGTGTCTGCTGATGCGCAAAGCCACGGAACGGCAGGAAGGGCTGGGGCAAAACACGGTGCTCAGCGGCTATGATGCCGGGATCGTCCAGGCTTTTATGAACAATCCGCAACAATACCGCAGAGCTCCAATGCAGATTGCGCAGTCGCCGAGCGAGTTGATCGTCGACGCCCTGCAAGCCTTTATCGACTAACCCGCCCAGGCTTGCGCCGAGCGCTCGCTACTTCATCGCAGTGATAAATAATCGGGCTTTGAAAAAACGGCCCAGCCACGGCACGAACGAGAGCGCGTGCAAAAAACGCAGAATGTTGTAGTGCGGCAGATAGCTGACCGTGATCCTCGTGAACCCGCTTTGTTGCAGCAGCGCCACTTGCTGCTGCGTGTTTCTGACAGCAATGTGCTCGGGGAATTGTTTCAGGATAAAGCCTTTTTCCTTCATTATTTCCACCAGAAACTCGGCATTGGGCGTATGCAAATACAAAGCACCGTCCTGGCTGAGGCTGTGATGGATTGCACGCAGAATCGACAGCAACTCCTGATCATAGACATGCTCGGAAAAATCCAGACACAAGGCCACGTCAATTGAATTTTCCTGTTGCTGGCAAAACTGCTGCACCGATTGCTGCATGAGCTCAGCGTGGGCAAACCCCAGTCTTTGCCTGCGCTTTTCAGCGAAAGCCAACAGGTGTGCTGACAGATCAATGCCGTAATATTTTTTAACCCGTTGCTGGTCGAGAAACTCCAGCACCATGGCGCTGCCACAACCGAAATCACCCACGGTGCACGCGGGTGGAAACGGGATTCTGCCCAACAGGCGCTGCAACCTGTCCAGATTTTTGCGGGATTCAAATTGCTGTGCATAGTCAGCGCCATGCAGCTTGTTCAATTCCTCATCCGATAAAGTTTGCTTGGTCATTTGACAGGCTCATCAACAGGAAAACTGAGAATCTGCACGCCATTGCCTTCGAGTACATTCTGGTAACCCAACTTGCCCAGCTCATCCAGGGCAGGAAAATAACTACGCCATTCCAGAGCTTGATAGTGCACCAGCAAGGCTTCGCCTGCCTGCACACTGTGCTGCATCTGTGCAAGCTCGCTATCGTAGGCGGCATTGGCCAGCAAGGTCGTGGGAGCAAATTTGCGCGGATAATCGCGAATGGTGAAATCAGTTCGCATGCGCAAATAGTCTGGTGCATTGGTATAAATAATTTTGCTGGCAAGTTGGGGCACTTCTTCAACACGTGAGACTTGCGACATATAAGCACTGAGATAACCCACGCCCTGCTCGTGCGCAGCTGCAACCACTGGCACCAGCTGCAAGACGCCAGACACTACCATCAACAACAGTGCCAGCATCGCCGCCACTCGCGTACGTGCTGTCATTCCCAACAGTTCTATTGCACAAGCCAGCAATGCAAGCACCGTGAACAACCAGGCTGAAACAAAGATGCGTTCATCGAAAGGAATGTAGGCATCAAAAAACGATTTCGAAATCAGGATGAACAGTGAGTAAACCACCGCATAAGACCCGCTGATCAGCAACAGCCAACGCAAACGCAAGCGGGTGCGAAACAGCGCGCGCACCGCCAGTACCAAAACAGTCACGGTTAACACCAGCTCAATCACGGAAACCAGCAATATCTGTTTCACGCCGAACCAGCTCAGCACCTGCCCCAGCAACAGCAACAGATCAGTGCCCGACAAGATGTGCACGACAAATTCGCGGTTGGTCGATTCATGCCGGATAAAATGATTGGCGATAAGCCACAACAAAAACGGCAGCACTGCCACCACGCCAAAACCAAAAGCATTACGCAAGCGCTGTTGCCAACCCGCCGCAGGCAGCACCAGCAACACCAGGCCCACCGTGCCGATCCAGGCGACACCGGCATAGCGGAACATCAAAGCCAAGGCGGCCAGCAGCGCTGCACCCAGCAAGTAGCGCAACACCTGCGGCTTTTCCACAAAATGCAGCAGGCACAACAAGCTCAACTGCAGACACACCAGAAACGGGCCTTCCGACCACACATAAAAATTGACCTGCCACAGATTGAAACTGACCAGCAGCACTACACCGCCCACCAGCGGCAGCCAACTCTGCTTGCCACACACATGCCGCAGCAAAACCATTCCGGCTGCCAGGTTGGCGGCCAGCAACAACGCTTGCAGCACGCGCGTCGCCGCCAGAATTTCAAAGCCTGACAAATAGGCAAGCTTGAGCAGCACCGGGTAACCAGGCGCCCACTGCGTTGGCAATTTGAAGAGATCAGAAAAACTGTGCAACCGACGGGCGGCAGCAATGTATTCGGCAGAATCAGGCGATACGCCGACACCCCAGCTTGAGGCATACCACAGCAACAGCGCACCTGCGCCACAGATCAACAGTTGCAGCAACCACAGCAAGTTTTGACGTTGACTGGTGGTGAAAGAAGTAATGTTCACTGGTCAGGATCAGCGGAACAGGTTGTATTTGAGAATGCAGTAAACGGCGCGAACCCCGTCTTTCCAGCCGATTTTCTTGCCTTCGGCATAGGTGCGACCGTAATACGAAATGCCCACTTCAAAGATGCGCAAATTCATGCGTGCCAGTTTGGCGGTGATTTCCGGCTCAAAGCCGAAACGGTTTTCTTCGATCGGAATCGACTGGATTACTTCACGGCGGAACACTTTATAGCAAGTTTCCATGTCGGTGAGATTGAGATTGGTGAACATGTTCGACAGCAAGGTCAGCATGCCATTGCCGACCCGATGCCAGAAATACAGCACGCGATGCGGTGCCGCGCCGATAAAGCGGGAACCAAACACCACGTCCGCCTTGCCCTGCGCAATAGGCTCCACCAACAGCGCATATTCGTTGGGATCGTATTCAAGATCAGCATCCTGAATGATCACCACATCGCCGGTGGCATGCTGGAAACCAGTGCGCAGTGCTGCGCCCTTGCCCTGGTTCACCTGATGAAAAATAACCTGGCTGACCTGTCCCTGCAGCTTGGCAAGCTCGGCGTGGGTGCCGTCGCGCGAACAGTCATCAACGATGATGATTTCCTTGTCAGGATAAGGCGCAGCGTTAACCGCAGCGACCAGTGAGGCAATGGTGTGTTCTTCGTTATAGCAAGGAATGATGATGGATAGTTTCATGCTGCGCCGCTGGTTGTTTGGCTGTCACGGGTTGGTCGATATCAAGGTTGACTATAGCCCAGCCCCTCAGCCAAGTCGAAGCAACAGCGTCACATTTTCGGCAAGAATCCTGGTCATTACTGCTGGACCGCTTTCTGCGTACACCGGCTTGCGGTTATCCGCCGGCCGGGCCTGACAAGTCATTTAACTTTATTTTACAAAGTACTTGACACAATTTTAAAATCATTCAAAACTTCACCCCATGAGCAACCAAAACAACACCAAGCCCAACACGCCGGTGCCCTTGCAGGGCGTCGCTGCCGACAACCTGCGCTTCATCCGCGCCACGATGGAGAGTGCCACCGCGTTTACCGGCGTGTCGGGCAAAGGCTATGTGCTGGCCGGACTCACCGCCGGCGGTGCCGCGTGGATAGCGTCACTGCAAGCCACCACCGATGCCTGGCTGCTGGTGTGGATGATGGAAGCCTTGCTGGCGGCGGTGGTGATGCTGATGCTGACTTCGGAAAAAGCGCGGGTTCAAGGCAAGTCGTTGTGGTCAGGCAGTGGCCGCAAACTGATGTTTGCGTTTTTGCCGACCATGACAGTGGGAGCAGTAGTCACGCTCGCCTTTCATCTGCAGGGCTACACACAGTTGCTGCCCGGGCTGTGGCTGATTCTCTACGGAGCAGCAGTGATGACAGCCGGTGCCCATTCGATCAAACCCATCCGGGTAATGGGAGCACTGTTCACTGTGTTGGGCACTGTGCAGTTGCTGGGATTCACGCCGATGAACCTGTGCCTCGGGCTTGGCTTTGGCGCCCTGCACGTTATTTTCGGCATTCTGATCTGGAGACATCATGGCGGCTAATACTTCACGCACCGGCAAAGCGGCCTCTGTCGCCAAAACGGCCAAACCAGCCTTGAAAGCCGCCAAGAATGAGCCGGCCACCAGTCTCGACAAACTCATTCACGAGCGCACGCGGCTGGCGCTGGTGAGAGCTCTGGCTGCCAACAGTGTGATGACCTTCAATGACTTGAAATCATTGTTGCAAATCACCGATGGCAACCTCAGCGTGCACGCCCGCAAGCTGGAAGAAGCCGGCTACCTTGAATGCAGCAAGGGCTACGACGGCCGCCTGCCACGCACTGAATACCGGCTTAGTAGCAGTGGTCGCAGCGCTTTGCAGAAATACGTGGCGCATATGGAAGCGTTGATTGGCGCGGTTAAAAAATCCGGCTGACCTGTGGGCCCAAGTGAGATTGTTGCATGTTGAGCTTCGTTAATTCACCACCACGACAAACCTTCGCTTTGGCGCTGTTGCTGGGGTTGGTCGGCGACCAACTCAGTTTCGATGTGGGCTTCTTGATCGGCCCGGTTATTTTGACCTGGCTAAGCCTGTTGATACTCGCTGCCGGTTGGCTGGCGCGCCACAGTCGCTGGCACCTGCAGTTGCTGCTGTGGGGTGCGGTGGCAGTGTTGGCGGCGGCCTTGCGTCTTTTGACGGCATACCCGGATGTGGATTTCGCACTGTTCCTCGTCATCGTTGCCGCCGCCGCGCAAATACTGTTGGCTACTGCGCATATCAGCTTCCTGCAGGCGGATGTTTTCCAGCAATTGATGGCGCATCTGCGGGTGCCAGTGCAAACTTTGCTGGGCAGTTTCTCCATCCTGGGTCGCCTGGAATTCAAACCGGCTCCGCAACACCCGGCAACAATAGCAGCGCTGCGCGGCGTGTTGCTGGCAAGTCCCTTGCTGCTGATCTTCAGCCTGCTGTTTGCGGCAGCAGATGTCACTTTTGAAAACTACCTGACCAAACTGCCAGAAGTCTTCTCGATGAACTTGCTGCTGCATGTGCTGCTCGTGCTGTTGCTGGGCTGGTTTGCGCTCGGCCTGCTTGCCGCCGCCTGGCAGCCGCGCACCACTTATGCCACTCCTGCGCTTGCCGCCAAACTTGGCAATACCGAAACGCTGGTGCTGATGGGGCTACTGGCCTTGTTGTTCGTGGTCTTTGCCGGATTGCAAATGAGCCATCTTGTGCGTGATGGCGCCGGCATCGCCCAAACAACCGGACTGACAATTGCAGAATACGCTCGCCATGGTTTCTTTCAGTTGATATTCATCGCCGCGCTGGCACTGGTGATGCTGTTCCTGCTGGCCGGGTGCTGCAGCAGCCAAAGGTTGTTTGCAGGCTTTGGCGCGTTGCTGTTGGTATGTGTATTGATAGTGCTGGCCTCGGCAGTGCAACGCATGCTGTTCTACATCGACAGTTTCGGGCTCAGCATGGATCGGGTGGAGGCAAGCACGGTGATGCTATGGTTGTGTGGCAGCCTGCTGCTGTTCGCCGCTACCGTGCTGCGCAACCGGCCAGCGGGGTTTGCCTCTGGCGTGATCAGTCTGGGCATTGGCGTGTGTTTCGCACTGGCGCTGGCAAACCCGGCGGCACTGGTGGCTCGGGTGAACATCGAACGCGCACTGGGTAAGCAGCAAGCGCTGGATACCGACTACCTGTATCGCCTTGGCACAGATGCGGTGCCCACTATGCTGGAATATTTCCCGCAGCTGACGGCCACCCTGCAATGCCAGCTGGGCATAACGTTGGTCAACCAGTGGCTGGTGAGTGGAAACAGCAATATGCAACATCTGCAGGACTGGCGTCGCTGGAATTATGCCTACTCTCGGGCTGCATCATTGGTGCAGACCCACAGCGAACAGCTGTTGGCCGCCGCCAGTCGCAGTGGTGATGCTTATTACAGCAACCGCATCAATCTTGTCGGCAAGGCGCCCGAGCACGCGGTCTGCCCATAGCGTTGCTTTGACGTTTTATTTGTCGAGCTTTTTCAAAATGGCTGCCACCAGCTCACGCGGATGAAAGGGTTTGCGCACGCAGGTCAGCTCACCCACCTGGATGCCGCGCAGCAACAACTCTTCATCGACATAGCCTGAACACAGCACCACGTCGATGCCGGGGCGCGCTTGCTTCAAGCGTTCTATTACCTTCGCTGAGGAAGCACCGGGCATCACACCATCAAGACACAGCAAATCAAAATGCACTGCGCGGTTTTCAATTACCTTGAGTGCTTCATCGCCGTTGTTGGCAGTAATCACATTGAACCCGGCATGCTCCAGTGTGGCCATGATGGTGCTCAGCACGGCCAACTGGTCATCCACCACCAGAATGATGCGACCACTGCCGTTCTGCGCTCCCTGCTTGCTTGCGCCAGCCGCAGGCACGTCGTCGATGACATTGGTGCCGGTTGCACGCGGCAGCATCAGCATCAAATGAGTGCCCTGGCCCGGCGCCGAATCCACTTTGATAAAACCGCCAGCATCCAGCACCATGCTTTGCACGAGCGTCAGGCCCAAACCGCTGCCGCTGCCGGCTTTCTTGGTGGTGAAAAATGGTTCAAACATGCGTTTGAGTGTGACCTCATCCAGCCCGGAACCGGAATCGCGCACGCTCAGCATTACCAACTCTTGCTGCTGGTTTTCCTCATTGGCCGGCAGCACCCGAATGGCAAGGTCGATCTTGCCGGCACCGGTGATGGCGTCACGCGCATTCGCCACCAGGTTAAGCAGCATGCGCTCCAGATTGAACGGCACGATGCGCACCAGGGTTTTGGTGTGCTCAACCTTCAATGACAACTGGATATCATCGGGCACCAGTCGTTGCAGCGTGGGCTTCATGCGCTCCAGATAGTCACCCACATTCACAATTTTTGCCGATGAAGGGTCCTTGCGGCTCAGCATCAACAGTTCCTGCGTCAACTCGGATGAATGCAATGAGGCACGCTGGATCTCCGACAAATAATTGCGCACCTGCTCATCAAGGCCAGGTTTTTTCAGCGCCAGTTCGGCATTGCCCATGATGACGGTGAGAATGTTGTTGAAATCGTGGGCCACCCCGCCGGCGAGACGGCCCAGCGATTCCAGCCGGTGCGATTCTGCCAGTGCGAGTTGCGCGCTTTCACGTTCGGCTTCTGCGTGTTGTTTCTGCAGATTGGTGGCCATTTCGCGCTCCCTGGCCAATTGCAGATCACGGGTTTCCAGCTCAAGCCGCTCACACACAAAAATTACTGCAGTTGCGGTGCCGCCGCCAAAAACCAGCAGGGCCACCGCGCCGCGCACCCACGGATAAACAGTGGTCGGATCCCAGCTGGAAAAATCCACCGGTAGCACCAGATCGTTCAGCACAGCATAACCGGCAACGGCGATTGACAGCAGTGAGAGCAACAAACAGCACAGGCTGCCCACCCTGCCAAAAAACAGCCCCGACAATACGATCATCAGGATCGGTATCGCACCGGTTGCGGTGATGAGACCACCACGCAATTGCAGCGCCATGGTCGCCATCCCCAACAACAGCAACAACAACACCGCCGCCGTACGGAACGACAGCAACTTGCGAACCAACCATAAGAGCGGAAACAGCAAGGTTGCTATACAAACGCCAATCACTAACCCTGTCGGTTTGTTCTGGACAATGGCATTGGCCAGCACCAGAGAACTGAGCAGCGGCAAGCCAAGCGCAGAGACAAGCAATGCCTTGTCCAGCACTTCCCGGCCCAGACGTTCCAATGGTGTTCCACCCTGCATGTCAGAATTCATCTACTACATTCCTGTGCGTGCCCATGGTGGAGCGGGCTTGCAACTGCAACTGCTTATTTGGCTTCAGCCTGCTCTTTCATGACCTTGAGCAGACCTTCGAACTGGGTACGACGACGCGCTACATCTGCATCCTTGGCAGCCTGATCAGCCTTGTCGGATTCATCGATCATCAAAGTGTAGAGAATTTTGGAAGTGGTGCTGGTGACCGGTTTGGCTTCCATGAAACCGTGATACTGATCGTAGAACTTGCCTTCTATCACCGGCTGGTCGTAACCGTAAGACAGATCGGTTTTGCCCACCATGATTTCCTTGATACGGCCTTTGGCCAGTGACCTGACCGTGCCAACGCCGCCATCACCGGAAACAATCTCGCAATCCAGCCCTTTGGCCCATTTGCCGATATCGCAGTACTGACCTACTTTGGCCCACACTTCCGCCGCTGGTTTGGCAACATCAATTTCCATTTTGATGGTTACATATTCGGGCGCGGCCTGAATGGACATTGAAACAGCCAGTGCGAGCAGTGCAGTAATTGGGCGATACATGGATTTTCCCCTGAATTTGGTTTGATTGTGGCAAAAGTGTGCATGCAATGCGATGAGTAGTACTAGCGCATCGCCATGCCAGTATAGAGCAGCCCAAGCCACAGCAAAAAGCGACAAGATTCTGCAACTGCAACTTTCAGCAACCCAAGCGTTCGATGAAAAGCAAAGTCGGTTTATACTCGGCGCCGACGTCACACATAAGGGGAAACATAATGTCGAGCCGCAGTTTGCATGCTGCCATAGTTCTGGC
>CANCGR010000060.1 GCA_947377625.1 Gammaproteobacteria bacterium
CACCAGTCGACAAGCCCATGTTGGCGGCAGCACTGGAGAGCACGATGCGTTTCAGTCGGCCAGTCGGCGCAGTTTCAGTGCCTTCCACAGTGCCGGCATATACGACGTCATCAATATAGTCGTTTTCCCAGTCCACGGTCTGAAAGTCGCCAAAGAAGCCGCTGGGGTTGGCCACAGGGACTTGCGCTGCCGCGTTGATGGTAATGGAGGTGCGGCTGACCAGATCATAGGCATAGAGCTTGGCATCCTGGGCATTGCTGACCGCAGTGGTCAGCGTGTCGGGGCCGGAGCCATAAACCAGTATCCATCTGTTGGTGTCGGGCGTGACGAATGCGCCTGCGGTGTCAGGCACGCGCATTTTGATGACAGTGGGAACGCTGGTTGTAAAGCCCTGGTCACTGGCTCGCAGCTCTGCCAGCAGTGTAGGAGGGCGTTCGGGATCAGTGATGTCCATGACAACGTAGGCTGAGCCCATGGTTCGATCTACGGTGCCATTGCCATCCAGATCCAGCGGGAAATTGCCGCCGCCAAGGCGCATGCCCACGACAAGGATGGTGCCCCAGCCGTTGGGATGTATCGCATCGGCAGTGAAGATGTTGACATCAAATTGTTGGGGCGGTGAGTCAACGTAATAGACGTGTGGGTAGCTGCGCTCTTTCAACCATTGGAGGTGTGGCAACAAGTTCATTGGCACATAAGCCCACATCTCGGCGCCAAGCGCATGACTCTGGCCGGTATCGTAGAGCTCGGTAGTGGGATTCCAGGGGCGGGTCTTGAAGGATTCCGAGGCCGCGTCCCAGACACCGCCGTTGAAAGCATGCAACATGCCGTCGTTGCCGCCGGTGTAAATCATCTGGCGGCGACGCTGGTACTGCAGTTTGAACGCTTCATAGGTTTCATCGCCGTTGACGATGTCATAACGCTGGGAAGGTGGACTCACTACCAGTGGTGATGAATGCACAATATCGCCCAGGATCCAGTATTTCGGCGTAGAAGTGCCATCGCCGGGGATATCAACCAGACGCGAACGCCAGCCGGTCTGATCCTGGCCACGGATGTATTTGACCAGATTGGCTGCGTCAGAGGCTGTCGTCAGACCCAGGTAGCGATAACGGTTGGTGCCATTGGTGGAATCAAAATAGGAATCGGTGAACGGGATGATTTCCCCTGCATCCACGACGCCTACGGTGCCGGTGGTCTGGCTGTCGACATAGGTGAAGATGTAACGCTTGTTGGCGGCATCGTCGTTGAAATTGCCGGTGGAGCCGTCCAGTGTGCGCTGGGTCACCAGATCGGCCTGGCTGATATTGGCCAGCATGTCGCGCGCATTCCATATCGAACCAAAATCTTCCAGATCCTGGCGCACGCCAGTGGGGGTCAGCACCGCAGTAGGCCCGCTGCCGGTCTGCGTGTAGCGCTGGAAACGGGTGCGGTTGGGGCTGACAGTTTTGTCATAAAAAATATCGACAATATAGTCAACACTGGTGCCATCCAGCTTGCCGGGCGTGCCGTTGTCTTCACGGAAGCGACCGGAAGAATCGATGAACATGGAGTGCAACACTCCTCCCCAACTTATGGCAGTGCCATCGGCATCGGTATATTGCGGGTGGTAATAAGCTTGATAAACCGAGCCAAGGCCCGTGCTGCTGTTGGCTACCACAGCTGCCGCCGTACCCGATGAAATACGCGAAGTAATGATGTCGAATATTTGCGTAAGGTTATTGCTGAGCTGGCTGGGGTTGGAGATCGGGAAGAAGTTGTCAGGTATGCCGTCAGGCGTTTCCTGGCCGTTGACATTGCGGCTGTCCCATTCACGATTGTCGGTGGCGCTACCCATGTATTTGGGTGTGCCATCCTTGTCGATGTCGTTGAAGCTGCCGTATTTGGCGGTAAGCCACAGCGGGTTTTTCAGCAAAGAGCCGGCGGTCACCGTGGGATCAGCGGTATAGACCAACGGTTCATGATAGATCATTGGGTTGCCGGAGTTGGTGGTCAACCGGTTGATGGTGTTGCCGCCTGGAATCAGCAGAAAATATTGTATGCCGTTGCCTTGGGTGCCGCGGGCGATGTACTTGGTGCCGGAAGTCGTAGGGGTAGCAGTAAGGGCCGCGGAAGGAGTGTTGGTGATCTTGGTTACTGTGCCGCCGGACGCCACGCCGCTGATGGAAAAACCGACTTTGATCGCGTCACCTGCAGCAGCCAACACGCCTGAGGTTCTGATTTGCAGAGTGTTGGCAGTAAGGCCGGTGGTTTTCCATGTGAAGTCAGTATAGGAATATCCTGTTCCATAACTGGGGTTGGCGGGTTGGCCCGGGCACAGCGTAGTGTCGGTGCCGATGCACCACTCGATGCGCGAGGCGGCATCAATGTCGTAGTCGTTGCCCCACAAAGAATCTTCCCAGGCGACATACATGCTGCCGCCATAGGCAGTCTGCGATTCAATACGGGCATCAATGAAACTGCAGTTGGTCCAACCGCTGTCATCCAGCTTGGACGATCCGGTGGTATTTGACTGGCACTGCGGCACGAACCTGACTGTCTTGCCATTCACATTCAAGGTGAAGGTTGGCAAGTTGTCGGCTAGTGAAACCGAGTAGGTGCTGACATTCTGTATGCCGGTATAGTCGCTACGCATATCCTTGACATATGCATGGTAGGCAAGCTCTGCCACCGCAAAGCCGCCTTCAAGATCGGGCACTTCCGGGCACAGTCCGCGGGCCGAGGAGAAAGCGGCAAGAGTTTTGGCTGTGCACAGTCCGTCATTGGTGGTGCCATTGTCGCCGATAAGATAACTGCCACCGGTGATGCCTTCCAGTGTGCCCAGTGCATCCAGCTGAGTGTTGAGAGACGTAGTCGTCAAGCGGGAAGTACCTGCTACGTCCCACAGGTCACTGACAGAGCCAAGATCGTCTTTGTCAAAAGTATTCAGCCCCGTTGACAGCATGATGATGGAACACGAGGCGCAAGAGTTGGCCGAGGTAAGCGGATCAGTCCAGGTGAGCTGTGGCAGAGAAGGGATAGCCGTGGCATCGGAGGTGTTGAATGCAGCAGTCGGGGTGCCGGCACCGGCAGCAGGAGTGGTCACAATGTTGTGGCCAGTAAAATAGCGCAGCGCTTCCAGATAAATTTCTGACAGGGGATTGCCCCAGTTGGCGCACTGGCGATTGGAAGCGCCCGAGGTCATGAACGTCGATTTGCTGATGCCATAAGTGTTGCAGTCACTGTAGTTGTTCGCACTGTAATCACGGTTGATGATCTTGAACCGGCTCAGCGTGTTGATGATGCCGGCATCGCTGGCACCCTGGTTGATGAACATGCCATTGTTAAGATCGATTTCATTGAGGCTGGCGGTCGAGTTGCCGGTGAGTGGCACGATGTTTTTGCGCAGCACCCCGCCTTTGATCTTGTTGGTGTAGCTGCCGGTCATCAGTCCGAAATTGATGCTGCTGCTGTCACCGTATCTCTGCAAAATGCCAATCGGTTTGTAGGTAATGAGGCCGGCGCTGCTGGTGTAGGCCTTGCAGCGGTCGGCAGCGTTATCCATGCCTAATACGCAGACTTGCACGCGGACGTTATATTCATAGGTAGTCGGGCGGTCGGTGTTGGTCGGCTGGGTATTGAGGCCGCTGTCGCGTTCGCTTTTGTAAAAGCACTGCACGATGTCGGAGGTGGCCCACAAGGGCCACGCGCCGTTGGCAACGCGGATAATAGGAGGGTTGGTTTCGGCAGCGAATGTGGTGTTGCAGAAGCTGATCGAGGTTTGCGTGAACGGGGTGTAGTTCTGGGTAGTGCCGGTGAACACCTTGGCAAACGAGTGAAGGTCTTCAGGCAGGTAGGCGCGATCCAATACCGTGACGCCCGCCGTGGTACCGACAGTGGCGGTGTCAATGATGCGACGCCCTCCGAACAATACATCACGCACGTTATCAATGCGGGCCATGGTCGCCCAGTTCATGAAGTTGCCGCTCCATTTGCTGGCAACGGCAGCACAACTGTGACCGGTTGTACCGATCGTGCTGCTTATACTGACGCCAGGCTCATAACGGGCGGTGGTGCTGTTGTAGTTGTAGCAGAAGTTGGGGTCGAAGTAGCCGGTATAGGTCAGGGTGTCTTTGTAGCTGCTGTCGATCAGGCCGTCACCGTCGAGGTCGGTAAAATCGGAATAGGCTTTTTTGTAAAGCTCATGGTCACGCGACATCACCAGCATCACGTTGGGCGGCGAAGCTTCGGTAATCAACGGGGGCGACAACGCAAAGTTGGAGGAAGTCAGCTGCGCGCTGGCGCACTGCCAGTAGCCCAAACCTGTCAGCAACAGAAATGATGACAAACAATAACGCGTCAGCGGCATTGTCAATTTGCATCGCAGGTTCATAAAGTCCTCCTGTTGAACAGGGTTGGGTTATCAGGGCTTTTTCACTGTGCTGCGCAGCATCACGCGAGAACGGCCATCTTCGCCGGTAGCCAGAGTGGTAATTCGGTACATTTGGGTGCTGCTGGTCGCTATGGGAGTACCCTGAGTTCTCGCAGTAAAACACCGGTATTCAATGATGTATTTGGTGGTCAGCGCCGTGCCTGGAATAGCCAGAGTCTTGTACTTGCCGCTGCCTGTAGTCCAAAGCGCGGAATCTGCTGAGGGTTCAGTGGTATATGGGGTCAAAGCGCAGGTGGCAAAAGCGGTTGCGCCGCTGCCGCTAAAGCAATAACCATTGGTGCAGGCAGAGGTAAAGCATACTGAGCCGCAACTGCCGCCAGTGACACCATTGCTGATCTGGCCATTGGTGAAGTATCCGATGGCCTGCAAGTTATTTTCCACCCACGACAAAGTGTATTCGGCTGCCTCGAACACCTGTTGCTGCACGCGGCTGTTGCTGGACATTTTCATTTCAAGCCCGGTGGAGTCTACCGAGGCCATGCCCAGCAAACTGATCACCAGCAATATCAGCAAGGTGGCGACCATCAGCGAACCTTGCTGACGGCTTGGGCTGTGCAATGGTGGGCAGGTTTGGCTCATATTCTGAAGTTGCGAATCATGATGGTGGAGGAAATGGTTTGCCGCATATAGCGATCCGAACCATCGGTGCCGGTAACGCCTTCAAACACAGAGTACGTCTCACTGTTGGCGTAAACCGGGTTGACGGAACGCATGCGCAGCGTGACGCGCACCGACACCACATTGCTCCATAGCATGGCGCCTGTGCCGGTAATGGCGCTGGCTTTCACATAGGCATCGGCGAGGCCGTCGCTGGGGGCAGCACCGGTGCTACTGGTAATGGTGTCTATGCCATAGAGAACCTGCATGTTCTCTACCCCTTGCACCAGCTCTTCCTCTGCCGTGTAGGCAGCATTGGTGGTGGTGTTGACCATCATGCGTTCCCTGAACAGCGCAGGTACCGTGGCGTCGGATTCAGAGTTGCCAACGTAGT
Organism: Gammaproteobacteria bacterium; assembly: GCA_947377625.1. GTDB lineage: Bacteria > Pseudomonadota > Gammaproteobacteria > Pseudomonadales > Pseudohongiellaceae > CAILUG01. The sequence goes on from CANCGR010000060.1 coordinate 5,424, forward strand.
AGGCTTCGCTGTGCAGCGCCAATAAAGTGGACTCGGCAAGGTAGATTGGTCCTGAAGTGGGTGCGGTTCCCGATACAGTGCCTGCTGCGTTATAGGTGCATGATGCCGTCGACTTCAAAAAGCCGATGCCATTTCCTGGTGAGGCGGTGGTAGTGGCATGAAGCATGGTATTGGCGGTGACGCTGGAGATTTGGAACATGCCTATGTTTTCGCAATCCGGCTGGACTATCAGCATTGGTTGGCCAGGTTTGTAGGTGTGGTTTGCAGAGGTGGTAATTGTTGTTGTGGTCTCGGACGTCCGCCGCAAGCCAGTGGCTTCGCCTCGGCGCACCACGATGGCGTCGGTATTGGCTCTGACTTCATTCTTGAACTCGGTTGGGAAGGTGGCGATACCTGCGTCATATTCATACCCTTGCAAACCGGGAAACCCCAGATACCAGCTGGTTGGGCTGCCTTTGACGATGTTGGTAACGATCTGGGGTTGAATGCAGCCAGTAAAGCCTGCCTGCCTTATTTCATCAGTCATGTATTTGAGGGCAAAGCGGGCGTTCTCCTGCAAGCCGGCCATTTCACGCTGCGAGATAAAATTGCTTTTGCTGACCACCATGACATTGACCACGCCGCTGAGCACGATCAGCGAAATGGCAATGGACACAATCATCTCAATCAGTGACAGGCCGGCCTGGCGCAGACGCTGTGTTTCTCTGGTAATTGTTTTGTTCATGCTTACATCCGGGTGGTAATGCTGACCGTGCGCTGGCCGTTGGTGATGTCCAATCCCCCCAGCTGGGTCCAGTCGTAACGAATCGAAATGGTAAAGACGCGGGACGGGTTGTCATACAGGATGCGGCTTTGCCCCTGCGGCAAGTAGTCATTGTCTTCCACTTTGCTGCGCCACTGGTTCAGATCCCAGATGACCATCTGGTTGCTCGTGCAATAGGTGTTGGCGGCACCACAGTCTACTGATTGGGTGGGGGCTGTTTCCGTGAAGTCGAGCACATAAGCATCATTGCCGCGATTGGCGCGTATACGCTCGGCCATGTCGTTGAGCAGAAACAGTGCTTGTGATTCGGTGAAGGCAGCCTTGTTGTACTTGAGGCCTTCGATTTGCATGGCCGTCATGCCCAAAATGCCGCCGGCGAGGATGAACAGGCAGATCATTACTTCCAGCAGCGTGAAGCCGCCGGCATTCGTGCGCGATGAATTGTTTCTGATCAGGGACATACCAGGGCCGCTCCAGCCAGATCTTTCTGGGTGCTGCCATTGGCCACAGTGGCCGATGGGGTGGGGCGGCCGGTGTTCGACAACAAAACGGCGCGGGTTTTGGTGGCCACGTTGTCCTTGGCGCAGAATTTGAAATAGGCGCCGGTGGTGCTGTTGTTAAGAAAGCCATTGGCGTTGAACTGCAGGTAATCGCCGGTGAAACTGCCGTTGGCGCGGGTTTTCAAGGTGATCACACTTTGGTCATTGCTGACGCCGTAGACGCGCACCAAGGCATCGGTGCCGTCAATCGTGCCGGCGGTGCCGGTATCGCTGAACACAATCCAGCCATCGTCCCAGTCTGAGCCGGTGGTGGCTGCGCAGGTGCTTTGGTTGGTTGAACGACAAATGGAAACATTGCGGCCTTGGGTGACTGCTTCGGTGCGGGCCACACTGATGGCGGTAATCAAATTCTGCATCGCGGTTTCCCGGCCGTTGCGGTCTATGGCGTCGCGCATGCTGGGCACTGCGCCCGCCGCGAGAATGGCAGCAATCCCCAGCACTATCATCAGCTCCAGCATGGTAAAGCCCTGCGAAAAATGTCGGCAGGGTGCGAGCGTGGATTTGTTTGTGTTCTTCACCATAGAGGTTGTCTGGATCAGGTAGCGGCGCTTACTCTAACACTTCTGGTTTACGCACGTAATTGTGGGAAAATCCTGAGTTTTCCGCCGTCAATACAATGTGTATTTTCATTTTCCGGGTGCTGCCGGGGAAAAGATGTGACCGACTATGAAATACTGCAAATGACTCTCGCCACTTGGGCGCTAATTGCGACTTGCTTCACAAAGAAAGCAGAAAAGTTATGACAGACAAGAGCGTTCCCGATTTGAAAAATCCCCTCCACTTGCTGGCCTTTGGTTTTGGCAGTGGCTTGGCACCGGTGGCACCGGGCACGGCGGGTACCCTCGCCGCGATTCCTTTGTATCTGCTATTGGCGCTGTTGCCGCTGCCCTGGTACTTGCTGGTGGTGGTCGCAGCCTTTGCGTTGGGAGTCTATGTGTGCGGCTACACCTCCAACGCGCTTAAAGTGCATGATCACGGCGGCATTGTGTGGGATGAGTTTGTCGGCTATTGGCTGACGATGGTGGCTGCCCCTGCCGGCTGGCCATGGGTGGTAGTGGGCTTCGTGTTGTTCCGGCTGTTCGATATTGTGAAGCCGTTTCCGATCAGCTGGCTTGACCGCCATGTAAAAGGCGGACTCGGCATCATGATTGATGATGTGCTGGCTGGCATTTTTGCCTGGCTGGTGCTGCAACTGCTGAACCTGGGGCTGCACTCGCTTTAGGCTCAAGGCGGCGCCATGTTTTCATTCTGCCACCGCGAATGGCTCATGTAGAATGCGCCCCTGATTTCTGGAGGTCTTCATGAGCACCATTTTGCAAAACCTGCCCTTGGGCGAAAGAGTCGGCATCGCATTTTCCGGGGGGCTCGACACCAGTGCCGCCTTGCACTGGATGCGGGAAAAGGGCGCAGTGCCCTACGCCTATACTGCCAACTTGGGTCAGCCCGATGAGCCCGATTACAACGAAATTCCACGCAAGGCGATGGAATACGGTGCCGAAGGTGCCAAGTTGATCGAGTGTCGCGCGCAACTGGTGGCTGAAGGGATTGCCGCTTTGCAAAGTGGTGCGTTCCATGTCACTACTGCGGGTTCCACCTATTTCAATACCACGCCGCTGGGTCGCGCCGTTACCGGCACCATGTTGGTGGCGGCCATGCGTGAAGACAACGTCAACATCTGGGGCGATGGCAGTACCTATAAGGGCAACGATATCGAGCGTTTCTATCGCTACGGCTTGCTGGTGAACCCCGATCTGAAAATCTACAAGCCGTGGCTGGATCAGCAGTTCATCAATGAGCTGGGTGGCCGCAAGGAAATGTCGGAGTACATGCAAAAGGCCGGCTTTGCTTACAAGATGAGCAGCGAAAAAGCCTATTCCACCGATTCCAACCTGCTTGGTGCAACCCATGAAGCCAAGGAGCTGGAATTCCTCAACAACGGCATCAAGATCGTGCAGCCCATCATGGGCGTGGCGTTCTGGCGTGAAGATGTTGAGGTCAAGCCCGAGACTGTCAGCGTGCGGTTTGAAGAGGGCCGACCGGTAGCGTTGAACGGCAAGGAATATACCGACCTTGTGCAATTAATGTATGACGCCAACACCATCGGTGGCCGTCATGGCTTGGGCATGAGTGACCAGATTGAAAATCGCATCATCGAAGCCAAGAGTCGCGGCGTTTATGAAGCACCGGGTCTGGCTCTGCTCTATATAGCCTATGAACGACTGATCACTGGCATCCACAACGAAGACACCATCGAACAATATCGCAACAATGGCCGTCGTTTGGGCCGCTTGTTGTATCAGGGCCGCTGGTTTGACTCGCAGGCATTGATGCTGCGTGAAACTGCGCAGCGTTGGGTGGCCAGCGCAATCACCGGAGAAGTGACAGTGGAACTGCGTCGTGGCAATGACTACTCGCTGATGGATACGGTCAGTCCGAATCTGACTTATCATCCTGAACGACTGACCATGGAAAAGGGCGCTTCGGCGTTCTCACCACAAGATCGCATTGGTCAGTTGACGATGCGTAATCTCGACATCATGGATACCCGGGCCAAGCTGGGTACTTATGTACAAACTGGACTGCTGTCGCCGTCGATTGGCACGGGTGTGCCGTTACTAAGCAGCAAGCCCAAAGAAAAATAAAAACAATAAATAATCAG
>CANCGR010000061.1 GCA_947377625.1 Gammaproteobacteria bacterium
CTCAAGGCCAGCACAATAGCGGTGGTAAGCAAACATTGACGAAACATGGCTAGCCTCGAAACAAAAAGTTATTCAATCGCATCCAGCACTTCTATATGCGGTGGGCCCGCCATGAAGGCACCGAATGTGGCGGGAATGGCTTGGTAATGCGGGGTTTGCCGATGCGCATCCAGCGCCGCCGCATCGCGGTATTGCTCCATAACAGTATAGGCGGTGGCATCAGTTTGTGAGCGATGCAAACCGAAATAAACCACGCCTGGCTCAAGACTGCGCACAGCTTGCTGAAACTGCCGGAACGCCGCCTCAAATTCAGCATTCACGCCAGGTTTGACCCGCAGATTGGCTATCACTCCTGTACGCATTAACACCCCGCTCCCACACTGGTAAACGACTGAAGTTTTCAGGAAATCTGTCGTAATAGACGTACAGAGAGTATCAAAAAATTCCAGCCCTTGGGCAACTTCAGTCTGATACCGGAACGGATCGCTATGAGTGCGCACGACAATGTAGAAACCGTCTTTCTCGACGAGCTTTATTCACAGCTGACGCACAATACGCTGGTCTTGCCCACGATGCCGGAAATGGCAATACGCATACGCGAACTGGCCGAAGATGAACGCAGTTCGCTGGCCGATATCTGCAAGCTGATCAACAAGGATCCGGCACTGGCCGCACGCGTGGTGCAGATAGCCAACAGCCCGGCCTTCCGCATGCGCACCCCGTTCAATTCAGTCGACATGGCGGTGATGCGCCTTGGCGGCACCATGGTCAAGAACATCGTCACCGCGATGGTGATGGAGCAATTGTTCCAGTCCACCACCGAGATCACCGACAACAAGCTGCGCACTTACTGGAGCCATGCCACCGAAGTTTCCGAAAAGGCGATGGAGCTGGCGCGCAACCATAAACATCTGCAGATTGATCAGGCCATGCTGGGCGGGTTGCTGCATGACATTGGTGTATTGCCCATCATCTCGCTGGCCGAGGATTACCCGCAGCTGTTGATCGATGAAGCACAGCTCGACCGGCTGATCCAGAAAGCCCACCTGGAAATCGGCACCGCCATTCTCAAGCACTGGGACTTCAGCCACGAAATCATTGCGGTGGCTGCCCACCACGAGAATCTGCAGTATGAAAGCGAAGGACCGGTGGATTACGTGGATCTGATCATCGTGGCCAACCTGCTAAGCGATCACAAGAAAAATGATTTGCACGAGCTCAAGAATCTCAAGGCCATTCCCGCCTTCAACAAGCTGGGCATTACCAATCACAACGACTTCAAACTGGCAAAGAGCGCCTGAGCCATGACTGCCTCCTTACGCAAATTTGCCAGCTGCCTGCTTGTCATTTGCTGCACTTGCAGCACGATCTTGCAGGCGCAACCCGTCAGTGCAGTGGCGCCCGGCACGGCGGTCACCGCCCAACAAGCTGCCAAACAAATTATTGAACTGATCGCTGCCGCTGATTCGGCGATGGGCAAGACCCAATACGAACTGGCAGCCGCGCGCCTCACCGACGCCTACAACCTGCTCGAGCTCGCCAATGACGAAAAGCTCGAGCGCAATGTGCTCAACTCGCTGGCCACGCTCTATTACAACAACAACCAGCTGCAACTGGCCGGCCAGTATTACCGCAAGCTGATCTCGCTCGACGAAAAAAGCGGCGACCTGCAAGCGCTGTCAGTGTCGTATTTCAATCTGGGCCATGTGGTTGCGTCGCAGAAGCAGTTTGATGCGGCGCAGAAGTTGTTCCAGCAAGCACAGGTGCTCAGCCATAAACTGAATGACAAGAGCGGCGAGGCTTATGCCAACAAGGCGCTCGGCGTAAATGCCCAGGCCCTTGGCGACATGCCGCTGGCGCAGAGTTTATTGATGAAAGCCGAGCAACAATTCGTGGATCTGCGTGACGACAAGCAACGCGCCGCTGTTTTGCGCAATCTCGCCGACGTGACGCTACTGCTGCAACAACCCAAACAGGCCATTGTCTACTACCAGCAAGCAATACCGCTGTTGCTGGACGCCGGGCTCAACTCCGCCGTGATTCGCTGCTATCGCGGCCTCAGCCAGGCTTATGAACAAATCAACGAATACATCACCGCACTCAAGATGCAGCGCACCTACTCGAATTTGCTGCAAGCTGAACTCGAGCAAATCAGCAACGAATCGTCGCAACGCATGCGCGAAGAACTGGATTTACGTCACTACATGGACAGCAACACCAAGCTGGAACGGCTGAGCGCCTCGCAACAAGGACTGCTCGAACAACGAGCGCACATGCTGCAATTGCAGATGTGGGTGTTGATCCTGGTGTTGGCGCTGGCGGTGTCGCTTGGCTACATGCTGTGGCGTGGCACACGCACCGCCCGCATCCTGCACAGTCTGGCCACCACCGATGAACTCACCGGCGCATTCAACCGCCGCGCCATCATGGAGGCAGGCCGGCAGGAATGGCTGCGCGCCAAACGTTATGTGCAACCGGTGACTTGTCTCACGTTTGACGTCGACCATTTCAAATCCATCAATGACACCTACGGCCATGCCACCGGTGATGTGGTATTGAAAGCACTGACTGCCACCATTGCCGACATGATGCGGCAGACGGATACACTGGGGCGCATCGGCGGTGAAGAATTTCTGCTGGTGGCCGGTAACACTGACTTGTTGCAGGCACAGTCACTGGCTGAACGTATTCGTCTACAGGTGGCAGCACTTGCGATCAGCGAACTCGGTGACCGGCGCGTCACCATCAGCATTGGCCTGGCCGGCTATCAGCAAAATCTCAGCTTTGAACAAACGGTGCAGCTGGCCGACAAGGCGCTCTATCACGCCAAACGCAGCGGCAGAAACCGCAGCTCGGTTTACCACTCAGGCATTGGTCAAGTGCCGGTGGTTACCGGCGAACAGCCGCAACTGAAGCTGGTGGAAGCCGGCGGCAACTGAAGCGCTAAGGTTTTTTGGCGGCAGGCGCCGTCTCATCCTTCAGCGATGGCAGCTGGCCCGGGCGCGTGATGTCGGCCAGTGCTACTCGCTCCTGAAATTTCCACTGACCGTGTTCACGTATGAATTTGTCCTGGTAGCGGCCGATGTACATGATTACTGGCCCCTGCGTTTTGTCAGTCATCACAAAGGCCCACTTGCTGATGGCGCTGGCAGTGTCGCCCTTCACATCGATGAGTTCATTGCCCAACAAATGCAGATTGGTCAGTGCGCCATTGGCACCAGCGTTGGTGCTGCCGATGGTATCCACCATCATCTTCTTGATGGCTTCTCGGCCTTTGGAGACGCCCATGCCGCCGTTCCAGGTGCCACCGTTCTCGGCAAACAGTTCGCTGAAACCTTGCCAGTCACGTGCGTCCAGCAAACGGCCATAATCAAACAGCAAGCCGCGAATGGCTTCCTTGGCTTCCAGCACCTGAAGCCGTTCTTCCACACTGCTGGCAGCCAAACTTTGGCCTGCAATGACAATACACGTGCAAAGCGCCAGCAACTTGTAAAGTTTCATTTGAATCCCCTTCTGATGAGTTTTCTGCCACTTGTATCAGGATCAAAGTTTGGCGATATTTCGCACGTACCAATAACAATATACGGATATTGCCTAATGATTCCATTCAACACAGCCTTGCAAACCTCACGCTTCGTTCTTTTGACCACGCTACTGTGCAATGCCAATCTGGCGCAGAGCCAGACTTTGCCCTCGGTCATGGACTACGTCAATCACGCCTCCATCAGAAGTGCCAAAATTTCACCCGATGGCGCCAACATCGCCATGATCGTCCCCAAGGATGACACTGAATCGTTGGTGATACTCGATGCCGCCACGCGCCAGACCAAGGCCTCGTTCGATACTCTCAAGAACACCTTGATCTACCACTACTATTGGGCCAACGAAGAACGCATCGTGTTCGACACTGTCATTCACAGCGATGGCAACGACCAGCTCGCGCTGACCGGCAACCTCAATGCGATCAACGTCGATGGCAGCAAACGGTCGATTCTGGCGGGGCCTTCTACCGGCGTTTACGAGGTCTACGAAGTACTGGACACCTTGGACAACGATCACGACAACATCCTGGCGGTGGGCAAGCCTGTTGTTCAACGCAGTATTGCCCGGTCCCACCCGGAAGTGGTCACCCTCAACATCTACAAGGATCCTCCCAACCAAACCGGCCGCGTCAATACCAGCAACATCATCAAGCAAGTAAGTAGCCCTTTGCCGTGGGGTGGGGTTGCCACTGACAACAGCGGCACGCTCAGGCTGGCCTATGCCAACGGCGACGACGGCAAGCCGCAAATCAAGGTGCTGCAGGACAACGTCTGGAAAGATGTCGCTGCTTTTCTGGAAGTCAGCAATGATGCAGCCAGCCCACTGGGGCGGCCGCTCGGCTTCAACAAAAACGATAGTGGCATCTATTATCTGTCGCGTAGTCCACAAGGTACGGTAGGGCTTTCGCTGTTCGATATCCCCAGCGGCCAAAGCAAATTGCTCTACGCCCATGACAAATACGATGTCTCGGAAGCACAGTTGATCCGCTCCAGTGACAACAAGGATGTAATAGGCGTACACAATCGTGACGGATCTTTTTATATATCCGACCATCCCGACATCGCTTTTCACAAGGACCTCGACAAGGCCCTGCCTGGCTACAACATCGAGTTCCTCAATTTCACGCAGAATCAACGCAAGGGTTTGGCGATGGTGAGCAGCCCCGCCATGCCGCCAGCCTTGTTTCTGCTGGATCGTGACACCGGCAGCTTCAAGCCGATTTTTTCGGCGATGGCCAAGCTGCAGGGCTCACCCATGACCAAGCCTGAAATCCTCAACTTGAGTGCGCGCGACGGCACGCCGCTCGAAGCGATTTTGACCAAAGCTGCAAACGTGAACGGCCCGGCGCCGCTCATCGTGCTGATCCACGGCGGCCCGCACGGCATTCGTGATGTGCCTGATTTCAACCCGGAAGTGAAGCTGCTTGCCTCGCGTGGTTATTCGGTGCTGCAAGTGAATTACCGTGGTTCTGGTGGCTATGGCACGAAGTTCCAACAAGCAGGTTATCGCCACTGGGGCACCACCATGATTGATGACATCATCGACGCCACCCGTTATGTCAGTGAACACAACCTGGCCAAGGCCGACCAGATCTGCGCGATGGGTGGCAGCTTTGGCGGTTATGCAGCCATGATGGCGGTGGCGCGTTATCCGGATATGTTCAAGTGCGGGGTCGGCATTTCCGGTGTCTATGACCTGAACCTCATGCGCAAAAGTGACATCCCCTACAACCCGGGTGGTGACGAGTATCTGGAGCAGGTAGTGGGCTCCGACAAACAAGAGCTCGAGGCCAACTCGCCCATCAGCCTGGCTGCCAATATCAAAGCACCGATCTTCCTGGCTCACGGTGGTGAAGATCAGCGAGTGCCGGTCAAGAATGCCGAGGTATTCAAGAAGGCGCTGGATGCGGCGCACGTGAAATACGAGTGGCTGTATGTGGATTCAGCCGGGCACGGCTTTGCGCTGCCGGTGAACCGGGAAAAACTCTACACCGAGCTGTTCAAGTTTTTCGCCACCAACCTGCACTGAGCCAGCGGCAGGATTACTGGCAGAAATCACAAACTCCGCTATGTTGAGCTTGTCTTCCACTGGAGGGGAGACAACCTCAACAACCAAAAGGAGCTTGATATGAAAGTGTTGAATGCAATGGAAACGGAAGTGGTGAGTGGCGGTTTTCTCACAATCAATAGCAATGAGTACTTTGTGCAACCGTCCAACTCTGGTGACTTGCAGTCGAGTTTTGAAAGTGTCGCCGCATGGCTTAACAGCTTTGCCTCCGGCTGCTGAACCTTAAGTTGGCCCTCGCAAGAGGGCCAACTTTTTTCGCTCACACGCGCGCAGCAACTTTCAGTCACGCTGCGCGCAAGGCTACTTTTTGTCACGCTGCGCGTAAGGCTACTACCACCGGCAAGCGCGCCGCGCGAATCGCGGGGAACAAGCCGCCGATCAGACCAAGCACCAAGCTCCAGCTGATGCCCAGCAGCACTTCATGCAAGCCAATGTGCAGATCAAATACCACCTGCGCCAAGCCGCTGTTGCCAGCCACTGTGCTCACACTGTCGCCGTTGAAGAACAGCCAGGCCAGCGCCGCGCCTACTACCGCACCGGCAAAAGCCAACAGCATTGATTCGACAAACACCGAACTGACAATGCCGGTGGCGCCGAAGCCGATGGCTCGCAAGGTGGCAATTTCACGCGTGCGCGCACTGACTGCGGTGTACATCGAGTTGATCGAACCGAAGATCGCACCCACGGCCATGATGCCGCCAATCACGTTGGCGATCACCGACAGGAACGAGCTGAACCCGGACGACTGGCTGGCATAGAACTCAATTTCATGATGCAGATTGACGCTCAGTGTCGGATCCGTCTCGATGGCGACTTTCAACTGCTCATAGTTGGCGTCGCTCCCAACCCACACTGTGACCGAGTTGAAGCCGTTGCGATGCACACCCGCCAGCACTGATTCGGAATCACTCCAGATTTCCGATTCGTGCGAACTGCCGTCACTCGTGAAAGTGCCGACCACTTCCCATTCATTGCCATCGGCGACAATCCGCTCACCGATATTGAGATGCGCATAACTGCCTTTGGTGGCTTTACCGACGATCACCTGTTTGAGTCCTGGTGTGAACATGCGCCCTTCCAGCAACGTGATTTCCGGACGCACGGCTGTGACATCCTGACTCACGCCACGCAAGGTGACACTGCCAGGCGTCTGATCATTGATATGCGGCAGCCAGAACGAACCCAACACATCAGCAGTGGCGCGCACCTTGCCATTACCGTCTTTCTCAATGCCGGGCTTATCCAGCACCGTCAACATTGCATCACGCGAGATGCTGCTGCCCGATTCTGACTGCGCACCTTTATAAAGTACTACCGCCCGCTCAGGCCTACCGGCAGCATTGATGGTCTGCTTCAAGCCTGATGACAGCGCGAGAATCGACACCAACACAGCCACTACGCCGGCCGTACCCGCCACGATCACTAGCGAAGTGCCGAGTCGCTGCGTCAGCGTTCCCAGGTTCATTGCGGTGACAGCACTTATTTGTCTTATGGTATTCATGCAAGCTCCTTGTGGCTCAGCGACTGACGAGACCGTCAACAATGTTCAAACGCATCGCACGCAGCGCCGGCGGCAAGCCACTGACCAGTGCAACCAAGGCGGCGATGCCGCCGCCCAACAGATAAACCTTCACCGGAATGCGCAGCCCTTCCAGCCCGACATAAGGCCCGAGTGTGTTCATCAGTTTGGGAAATACCACCGCCGAGGCACCCAGGCCAAGGCCGCCCGCCACGCCGCACAACACAAATACTTCCACCAGCACAGTGGCCAGCAATACACGGTCGGAAAACCCGATGGTCTTGAGCGCCGCCAGTTCCGGGATGCGCTCGCGCACCGACAAGGTCATGGTGTTGGCAGTCAGGAACAACAGCGTGAACAGCACCGCGCCTACCACGCCGTTGAGCAGATAACTGATATTGCCGAGTTGGGCCAGCAAGGTGCGCACAAAATCCTGCTCGCTCATGGTCATGGTCTGGTTGGCAGAGTTGGCAAACAGTTCATCAATGGCTGTGGCGACCTTCTGATAGTTGGCAGGATCGTCGACACGCGTGATGTATTGCTGCACCAGATTTTTGCCGTTCAGACGCGCCTCGTTGATGTAGTCATAATTGGCCAGCACATTGGTCGCCCATTGCGGCGCGCGCGGGATGTCGTAAATGCCGACGATTTCGAAATCCCACGCAGAGCTGCCATCCATCTGCTTGACGTTGAGAGCCTGCAGCGGAATATGGTCGCCGGTATGCCAGCCATATCTGTCTGCCGATGCCTTGCCCACCACCACGCCGTTGCGGGTGCGCTGCATCGCTACGACATTCTCTTTCGGCATCTCCATGGTTGGATAGATATCGTTGAACCAGGCATCAATATCAATGCCAAGCGCCAACACCACATTACCCGGTTCCTGGTAAGTACCAATCACTGGCGTCAACGGCGTAACCGCTTTCACACCCGGCACAGCTTTCATTTGCTGCAGATGCGCCAGTGGCATCTGATTGTTGTTGATGCGCCCGGAGCTGCGCAAACGTTCAGTGCTGAGAATGTTGAACAAACTGTCCAAACCCAGATTGACGCCTTGCAGCATGCCAAACAGGAAAAACGCTATCACCACCGAAATAATCGTGAACCAGGTACGCAGTTTTCGACGCCACAGCGCCGCCCACACAAGCGGAAAATATTTCATGCGGCCACCCTGGCAGTTCTGCTCTCAATCAAGCTGCCTTTGTCCATGTGCAGTTGACGCGACGCATAGTCGGCTGCCTTCTGGTCGTGCGTCACCATGATGATGGTCTTGCCATGTTGCCGATTGAGAATCTGCAGCAGGCCGAGAATGTCATCGGCGGATTGACGGTCGAGATCTCCGGTGGGTTCATCGCACACCAGCAAGGTGGGGTCGGCGATCAACGCGCGTGCAATGCCGATGCGCTGCTGCTGGCCGCCCGAGAGTTCGCCCGGCTTGTGCTTGGCGCGATCTGAAAGACCCACCAACTGCAACGCTGCTGCTACGTGTTTGGCTCTTTGCGCAGCCGTGAGATTGGTCAGCAGCAGCGGCAGCTCTATATTGCGCGCTGCTGTCAGCGCTGGAATCAGATTGTAGAACTGGAACACAAAGCCGATATGGCGTGCACGCCAGGCAGTAAGTTTGCTGCCGCGCAACTTGTCGATGCGCACGCCACCGATGTTGATTTCACCGGCATTGCACTCATCAAGCCCGGCAATCAGATTCAGCAACGTGGTTTTGCCGGAACCGGACGGCCCCATCAATGCCAGGAACTCGCCCTGCGCTATCGACAGATCCAGCTTCTGCAGCACCGGCACCTTGGTCTTGCCGCGCTGATAAAATTTTTCCACTCCTTTCAATTCGACGATCGCTTGCATGGTTGGCTCCTTTTATCGGTTGGCTGTGCTTGAGTTGGTGGTAAGGGTTGCAGCATTCGTACGCAGGAAAGACACGCGCACGCCCATGTCGGGCAGGATGCGGGTGTCTTTGAGGTCAAGACCGATGCGCACCTTGACGGTAGCTTTGGCGCGGTCTGCAGTGGGAATTACCGTGATGACATGACCGGGAATTTCCCATTCTGGATAGGCATTGAGCCGCACCGTGACGCCTTGCAGTGCACTGATGCGGTTGATGAAGCT
>CANCGR010000062.1 GCA_947377625.1 Gammaproteobacteria bacterium
CCATCTGCCCACTTTCGCAGCTGAGCACTTCCAGTTTGCCGACTTTTTCCAGCGCGATGCCAGCCACCATTCTGATGGAAGGATCGTCTTCCACATGCAGTACTTTTTTTAATTCAGTCATGTCGGTTTCTCCTGGAATGCTTGTCTCAACTTGTCTCTTTACAGCACTGGCAACCGGAACCAGAAACGCGAGCCTTTGCTTTCACTCGATTCGTAGCCGATTTCACCGTGCATGCGTTCGATCAGTTCTTTGCAAATCACCAGCCCGAGACCAGTGCCGCCTTTGCTGCGGGCGCTGCTGCCATCGGCCTGGGAAAATTTCTGGAAGATGCGTGAGCGGAATGACTCGGGAATGCCGGCGCCGCGATCAATGATGCTGACCTCCACCATGCCATTGACCATCACATGATCAAGTGTGACTTCGCCGCCCTTCGGCGAGAATTTGCAGGCATTGGACAATAAATTGTTCAATACCTGCACCAGCCGCATCGGATCAACGTTGATGTTGGCGGGCACGGTGCCGGCCCGGCGTATCGTAATACTGAGCGGCGCTGCGTAGTTCTCCATCGCGGTGACGGTTTCGTCCAGCAAACCCACTAACTCAACTTCCTTGAAAGCAAAATTCATTTTGCCGGCGACCAGTTTTTCCATGTCGAGCAAATCATTGATGAGGGCCGACAGGCGTTGGGCATTATTGCTGGCCACCGTCAGCATCTCCTGCATCATGACAGGCACCTCGCCCAGCACACCGCCGAGCACCAGACCCAAGGCACCCGAAATTGATGTGAGCGGCGTGCGCAGTTCATGGCTCACCGTGGAGACAAACTCGTCCTTCATGGTTTCCATGTGCTTGAGGGCGGTGATGTCCTGGATTTGCAGCACAAAATGCATCGGCCAGCCGCGCGTGTCGCGCACCAGCGATACCGAGAGAATGCCGTGGATGATGGCACCACTGTGGTTGATATAACGTTTTTCGATCTGGTAATGATTGATGGCGCCATCGAGTGTCTTGCGCACCAGCTGCAGATCCTTGTTGAGATCATCCGTATAGGTGAGCTGCTCCAGCTCGATCTTCAGCAACTCTTCGCGCGGATAACCGAACATGTGGCACAGCGCATCGTTGACATCAATCCAGCGGCCGGTTACTGACAACAGCGCCATGCCCTGCGCAGCAGCAGCAAAGGCACGCTCGAAGCGCTCAATGCTGACGCGGGCTGATTCTTCCGCTTCCAGCTGGCGCGTGAGATCCATCGCCATGCCGAGAAACCCGATCACCTTGCCCTGGCCGTCGTGCAAGGCACTCACCGACAAGCGCACCTGCTTGAGACTGCCATCGCGGCAAATATAGGTCCATTGCCGGGTGTCCGTGCCGCCAGTGCGCACTTCATGCACAAAGATTTCAAAACCGCTGATGCTGCGATCGTACTGCCGGCTCAGCTCTTTGGCGCGCTGCTCCATCTGCTTGGGCAAATGGAAAATGGCCGGTGTTTGTTTGCCCACCATGTCGCGCGCCACATAACCAAGCATGTGTTCAGCGCCGGCATTGAACAGGGTGATCATGCCTTGTATGTCAGAGGCGATGATGGCGACATCATCCGCCGCATTGATAAGTTCCTGCAGATAACTACGGGCACTGGCTACTTCCGCATCCCGCAATTTCATCGCGCTGATATCCAGACGAGTGCCGGCGATCTTCAGCGGTTGACCCATCGGCCCCCACTCAAACACGCGACCAATGTCATGCACCCACACATAGTGGCCGTCTTTGTGACGCATGCGCATGTTGACGTCGTAGAGTTGCACATCGCCCTGCAAATGCTGCTGCAGCGCGTCCTTGCACATCGGCAGATCGTCGGGGTGCACCCAGCGCGCCAGCATGTCCATGCTGGCAGATGACAATTCATCAAGCCGGTAGCCGATGATTTCAGCCCAGCGCTCATTGAGTTCCATCGAGCCGGTCTGCAGATTGCATTCCCAGGTGCCGGCGCGGGTGCCTTCCAGAATAACTCCCAGGCGGCGGTTCTTGTCGGCGATGCTGCGAGAGGCTTCGCGGTTAGCGGTGATGTCACGCATCACTACTACCGCGCCGGTGCGCCGGCCTTGATCGTCGCGCAGATAATCGGCATTGCACAGCACCAGCCGTTCCTGCTGGCCCTTGCTGCGAATGATCACTTCCTGGTCCTTGACCATCTCGCCGCGCAGCACTTTGCTAAGCGGGTTATCCGCCAGCTGCAAGCGCTGCTTGCCGCTGGCTTCATAAAGTTCGAAATAGCTGGTCCATTGCTGCCGGCTGACCCGGGCGGGATCGACACCATGCCAGCGGCGCGCAATGGAGTTCACATGCTTGATATTGCCTTCGGTGTCGGTGGTGATGAGCCCGTCGGGCAGAAATTCGAGCAGGCTGGTCAAGGATTTCGACAGACCAACATCCTGTTCATGCTGCAAGCGCGCTTCCATGCACCAGACCACCTGCCGCGCCAGCCGTGCCATGGCTTGCCGCTGAAACTCGTTGAGCTGACCCGGTTTGGTATCAATGACGCACAAGGTGCCGTAAGCAAAACCCTGGTTTGAAATCAGCGGCATGCCGGCATAAAACCTGATGCCCATGGCACCGGTCACCAGCGGATTGGCGGCAAAACGCGGGTCCTGGCTGGCGTCCGTTACTTCAAACAAGTCGCTGCCCAGAATGGCATAGGCACAAAAGGCCACGTTGCGGTCGGTTTCACTGGCAACCAGGCCGCATTTGGCCTTGAACCATTGCCGGTTAATGTCGATCAGCGACACCAATGCGATCGGGCAGTTGGTAATCGCGGCAGCCATCTGCGCCATGTCATCAAATTGCTGTTCGGGCTGGGTGTCCAGGATGACGAGCTGATGCAGCGCCTTGACCCTGGCCGCCTCATTGGGCGGCAGGGGGGCGCCGAGCTGGGTCACTTTGTCATCCTGATGCATGAGGTTGGCGTTTGGGTTTGTTTGGCGTGAGTGTAATACAGATTTCCTCCGCTCTGGCACGCTGTGTCAGAATGCAGCTACATCAAAGCCCTCTTTGTCACTGTGATGCTGGCGGGTGGTGGTGTGTATGGAGAGACGCGTGCGGGCTAATCCTGACAACAAGGCTTTGCTGCTCAATGAGCAGGTCAACCTGCTATTCAACGCCATTCCCAACAGCGTCATTGCCAATGTCATTGGCTCGCTGCTGGCCATCTTCATGTACCGTGATGTGGTAAGTCCCTGGCGGCTCTACCCCTGGATCGGCTTGATGCTGCTGACCACCTTCGGCCGTTATCTGCACTATTGCCAGTTCCGCAACAAACAACCGGGGCCAGACGCCATTGAGCGTTGGTTCCAGCAATTTCGCATCGGTGCGCTGTTGCTGGCTGGTGTGGTCGGCAGCGCCGGTTTCTTGTTGTTTGTCTACGATAGCAGCCTCTACCAACTGGTGCTGGCGTTGATGCTGGTGTGCATTGCCTCGTTCGCCATCACCACCATGGCGCCCAGCCCCGACTTGGTCATTCTGTTTCTGGTTTTGTTGCTGACGCCGTTGACCGGCTCGCTGCTGCTGATGCACGGCTTCAATGGCTTGTATGCCATCTGGATGGTGCCGGTGTCGCTGGTGATGCTGGCAGTAAGTTCCATGCGCATCAGCCGCAATATCGAACACAACATCGTGCTCACGCTGGAAGCCCGCAAGCGCGAAAGCGATCTGCAGAATTTCCAGCAGCGCCTGGCGCTGTATTTTCAGGATACACCTCTGGCAGCGCTGGAACTGAATCCGCAATCGGTGGTGGTCAAATGGAACCCCGCCGCCGAGCAGATTTTCGGCTACACGCGCGCTGAAGCCGAAGGGCAGCCACTCACCACATTGTTGGCCTCCACCCGTTCACATGCGCAGCTCGACACGCTGTGGACCAACATCTGCAACAAGCGCACGAGCCAGCAAGTGATTCTGGAGAACCGCTGCAAGAGCGGCGCGCTGTTGCAGTGTGAATGGCTCAACACGCCATTGATTGAAGCCGACGGCAAGGTGATTGCAGTGATTTCACTGATACAGAACGTCACCGAACGCCTCGAGAATGAACGCATCAAACAGGAATTCATCTCCATCGTCAGCCACGAATTGCGCACACCTGTCACTTCCATCAAAGGCTCGCTGGCGCTGCTCGACAGCGGCATCATGGCTGATGATGCCGAGAAAAGCCGCGAACTGCTCAAGGTGGCGCTGGCCAACACCAATCGTCTGCACATGCTGGTCAACGACATTCTCGATGTCGAAAAACTGGAATCCGGCCACATTGATTACCGTTTTGTAAAAAGTGATTTGTGCGCGCTGATCAGGCAGGTGGTAAGCGCCAATGAGTCACTGGCCGTGCAGACCAATCTGAAATTGAACTGTGTGCTGCCTGAAACACAGTGCATTGCCAACATCGACCCCGACCGCGTGTTCCAGGTGCTCACCAACATTCTGGCCAATGCCATCAAGTTTTCGCATGCGGATTCGGAAGTCACCATCAGCCTTGAGGTGCTGGGCGAGCGCGCCAAAATCAGCGTGCGCAATTTTGGCGAAGTGATTCCAGATCACGACCGCCAGAAACTGTTCACCAAATTTTTCCAGCGCGATTCCACTGCCACACGCGCCAAAGGCGGCAGCGGACTCGGCCTTTATATTTGCCAGAAAATACTGGCCGAACACCAAAGCCGGCTGGACTTCACCTCCACCACCCAGGATGGCACATTGTTTTTCTTTTTTGTGTCGCTGTCAGAGCGTTAATGCAAAGCTGTAAACATGTTTGAAGAATTGAAAGAACAATACCGGCAGACCCTGCCTGACAAGATCAGCACCATCAAGGTATTGCTGCAGGATATCCGCGAGGGCAAAGCCGACACCAGTGAGCGTTTGCGCCACATTGCCCACACCTTGCACGGCTCAGGCTCCACCTTTGGCTATCCGGAAATCAGCAGTGCCGCCCGTGCTGTCGAACATGCCACGCCCGACGAACTGCTCAAGCAACTGGCCAACCTGATCCGCGTATTGATGCTGGCCATGCAGAGCGAAAAAGCGGTGGCCAAGCCGGCGATCCTCATCATTGACGACGATGTCGACATCACACGCTTGCTGGCGGCACTGCTCGGCCACAAGTGTCCTGAGCAACAAGTGGTGATTGCTGCCGACGGCGCTGCCGCCAACCAGTTGCTGGACACCGGCAGCTTTGCACTGATCGTGCTTGATCTGTTGTTGCCCGATGCCGATGGCCGCAATCTGCTGAGGCAACTTCATGAGTCTCGCCATCGCAGCACGCCAATTTTCGTGTTGTCAGGCGTCGACAAAGCCTCCATTCGCGATGAGTGTCTGGGGCTCGGCGCCAAGCAGTTCATCCCCAAACCGTTTAATCCTGAACGCATCGCCGATGTGATTGCGCAGGAGCTCAAAGCGCCGTCGCCAGTACCGGTTGCGGCCATGGCAGCCAAAACTGACGCACCACCACCGGTGAGCAAACAGGACCTGCATCCGATTCTGGTAGCAGAAGATGATGACCTCTTGGTGAGTGTGATCAAACACCGGCTCAACCGTGAAGGCCTCAAGGTGGAATACGTCAACAATGGCGGCGCAGCGCTGGCGGCGCTGGAAAAGCAGGCCTTTTCCCTGCTGATACTGGATGTGAAGATGCCGGTAATGGATGGCTTTGAAGTATTGGCACGCTTGAGAACAACGCGCAGCAAGACAGAATTTCCCGTCATCATGCTCACCGCGATGGGCAGCGAAAAAGATGTAGTGCGCGGCTACGACCTCGGCGCCAATGACTATGTGCTCAAACCCTTTTCACCTGTCGAGCTGCTGGCCAAAGTCAAAAACCAGCTCAAACTCGGATAGCGGGCATGAAAGATCCTGTCAGAAGCTGGCTGGAACACTACGGTGCATTCAACCCCGCGCTGCCCCAACATTGGGTGCTGTTGGGCGTGACCGAGTCGATTCTGTTGCTGACATTGATGACCATCGCATTCGCGTTCATGGCCATCTACCTGCGGCTTGTGCACAACCGGCGTGAGCGTTACTGGCAAGCCCTGCACAGCAAGTGGGACAAGGACATACTCAATGTGCTCAGCGGCGACCGGAGCATCGCAGACTTTCTTATGCTGGTGGAAAGCGGCCAGGAGCTGGACTTCATCCGTTTTCTGGCACCTTTTGCCTACCGCTTGCGCGGCAGTGATCTGGACATTCTGGCGCAACTGGCACAGCCGCATCTGGCCCATGTGGAACAACAGCTCAAACACAAAAGCCCCGGTGTCAGGATATGGGCGATTAATATTTTCGGCTTGTTCGGCATGCCGGCCCAGGAAGACAGCATTGCCGCCATGCTTACCGATCACTCGCCGGCAGTGGCCATGTTCGCTGCCAGCACGTTGCTGTCGCATCAACGCACAGGATTTGTGATGCCGATCATCGGCCAGATGCACCGCTTCAACAAATGGAACATTCATGCGCTGGCCGACTTGCTGGTGCGCTCCGGCCCCAAGGCCATTCCGATGATGCAGAATGTCTATCTTGATATCCGCCAGGAACCCCGCACCCGCGTGGTAGTGGCCGAAGCACTGGCGCGCTGCAACGCATTTTCTTCGCTGAATGCGGCGCTGCTGGTACTGGGCAGTGAGATCAACCGCGACGTGCTGGTGGCGACGATGCATTTGATTGCCCACATCAGCCAGGGGCGTCATATCGAATCGATTCGCCTGCTGTGCAATTCAACTGACGAGGTATTGAAGATTACTGCATTGCGCACATTGCGCGCGCTGGCAGTGCCGGCAGATGTGCCGGTGTTTCGCAAAGCCCTGGAAGACACCAATACCTGGGTGGTGCGACAGGCCGCAACTGCACTGCGTGATCTGGGCGATCTGGGCACGCTACAAGCCATTGCCGCACAAATTGCACACCCTCGCTGCATGCTGGCACGGCAGATACTGGCAGAACCCGCATGACCCTGATCGAGATTGTCAGCTTTCTTACCATCAGCTACTTCATCGTGCTGAACCTGGTTTATTTTGTCACCAGCATCCTGGCCTTCAGCCGCTTGAAAGAATTTTCGTCCACGCTGGATGCCTATCCGGATTCGCTGTTGCTGTCGTCGGGCTTTCTGCCCCCCATCACGATTATTGCGCCGGCCTATAATGAAGAAGCCACCTGTGTGGAATCCACCCATTCGTTGTTGGCGCTTGAATATCCTGAATACGAAGTGCTGGTGGTCAACGACGGCTCCAAAGACCTTACGCTGGCACGCATGCAGGAAGCCTTCGATTTGCAACCCGCCTCACGCATGACCAGCAGCGAGTTTCCTACCGCCAGCGTGCGTGGCATTTACCAGAGTCGAAGCAAACCCAACCTGTGGATGATCGACAAGGAGAATGGCGGCAAGGCGGACTCACTCAATACCGGCATCAACTACACCCTCAGCCCCTTGTTCTGCGCGGTGGATGCCGACAGCCTGCTGGAAAAATCGGCACTCACTCGCATCGTGCGACCCTATATCGAAAACAGCGACACGGTGGCCGTGGGCGGCATCATCCGCATCATCAATGGCAGCACCGTGCAAGATGGCGTGGTCAGCAACATCACGATGCCGGCCAATTTGCTGGCACGCTTTCAGGTGCTGGAATACTTCCGCGCTTTTCTGGCCGGCCGCATGGGGTGGGAGGCCTTCAACGCCACCTTCATTATTTCCGGCGCGTTCGGTTTGTTTCATCGCCAGACGGTGGTGGATGCTGGCGGCTATTCCACCAAACGCACCGGCTTTGAAACGGTGGGTGAAGACATTGAACTGGTGGTGCGGCTGCATCGGGTGTGCCTTGAGCAAAAGCGGCCCTATCGCATTTCCTATGTGCCTGATCCGGTGGCGTGGACTGAATGCCCGGAGTCCCTGAAAATTTTGCATCGGCAACGCTCACGCTGGCAGCGCGGCTTGCTGGAGTCCACCACCCGGCATTTGCCTATGCTGTTTAATCCCAAATACGGCCGCATTGGCTGGCTGGCGTTTCCCTATTACTTTTTTCTGGAAGGGCTCGGGCCCATTATCGAATTCTCCGGTTTTCTCGCGTTCTTCTGGTTGTTGTTTACCGGCGGCCCCGGCTCGTATTTGCTGACGTTCTGTTTCTTTCTGGCTGCGTTTGTACTGGGCATGGCATTGTCGTTTCTGGCGATCAGCCTCGAAGAAATTTCATTCAAGCGCTATCCGAAATTCAGCGATCTGACGCAGTTGTTCTTGCTGTCAGTGCTGGAATGTTTCGGCTATCGTCAGCTCAATGCCTGGTGGCGCTTGCACGGGGTTTATACTTTTCTGCGTGGCAACAAGGAGTGGGGCAAGATGGAACGCAAAGGGTTTAGTGCCGCCCCCAAAAAATAGAGGTAAGGCTTATGAAAATTTTCACAATCACGTTGCTCGCGCTGGCCTTGCTGCCAGCTGCTGCTTTTGCACAGGATTATGACGCGCTGATCCAGCAAGCCATGCAGCAACGCGACAAGGGCGACTTGCCAGCGGCTGAGCTGATTCTGCGCGACGCTCGCAAGTTGGCCAAAGACAAAGCCGAAGCCGACTATCTGCTGGGCATGGTGCTGGCGTTCCAGCATAAATACACGCAAGGGCTGCAGATCATCGAAGCCGCGCTGCAGGTGAAACCCGACGACACCGAATTGCAACTGGGGCGTGCCCGTATACTTTCTTACCAGGGCGTTTATCAGCAAGCCGCACAAATCACCAACAAGGTGCTGGCCAAAGAGCCCAACAATCTGGATGCCCTGTCACTGGCCGGCCGGCTTGCCTTTTATCAACGCCAGCCGGTGGTAGCCGAGCAACGTTTCAATCAGGTGCTGGCACTGGATGCCAATAATCTTGATGCCTTGCTCGGTCTCTATGACAGCTATACGCAACAAGGCGACAACGACAAAGCGCAGCCGTGGCTGGATCGTGCCGCCATTGTGGCTCCCACGCACATTGATGTGCGCACCCGTCAGCAACCGGAACAGTTCAATGTGGAACCACGGCACCAGCTGAGCGTTGGCTATGGGCGCAGCTCGATTGATCGCGTGGGACTGTCTGACTGGCATGATCGCTTCATCGAATACCGCCACATGCAACCCAACGGCAATCAGCAATATGTGCGTGTTGAGCACAACAGCCGCTTTAACACCAACGACACCATGATTGAAGCCGGCCTGGCGCTGCAGCAAAA
>CANCGR010000063.1 GCA_947377625.1 Gammaproteobacteria bacterium
CGCACAGCAGTACTACGCACATGCGCGCAATGCTTTCTGGCCGTTAATGGAACAAGTGTTGGCGATTCCGGCGATGCTGCCTTATACGCAGCGCTGTGAAGCGCTGCTGCTGCAGCAAGTCGCCGTGTGGGATGTGCTGCAAACCTGCATCCGCAGTGGCAGTCTTGATGCGGCCATTGAGCCGGCTTCGATAGTGCCCAATGATTTTGCGGCCTTCTTTACCGCACATCCCAAAATCACCCGCGTCTATTTCAACGGCACTGCGGCTGAGCAACTTTTCCGCCGGCATGTGTTGCCATGTTTGCCAGTGACCTTGCACGCCCTGGCATTGCAGCGGTTGCCATCCACCAGCCCGGCCAATGCCGCCATTGCCTATGGTTTGAAGCTGCAGCAGTGGCAAGTGCTCCAGCAAACATAGCCTCCCTGATCGTTTGCAACAATCAACCGCGAGGTTGTATGTCGATGCCTGCAGTCAATTTGCAGGCAGCAGTATTACCACCTTGAAACCACCGCCATTACTGTTGCCGGAAAACACCATGCTGCCCTTGTGCAGCGCAACAATTTCCTTGGCAATCGCCAGGCCGAGGCCACAGCCACGCGTATCCTGTGCTTGATAGCGCGAAAAAGGCTGTCCCAGTTTTGGCAAAAAATCATCCGGCACACCCACGCCATTGTCAGAGATACTTAATTCAACAGCGCCGGAAAGTTTTTTCAGCGCGACATGGACACTGGCACCCATGCCGGCATAGTTGATGGCGTTATCGAGCAAATTGCCGAGCAATTCCTGCAGCAACAACGCATTGCCATTGATATGACAGTCGGTCAATGCAAAATCCAGCTCCATGTTTTTTTTCTCGGCCGGCACCACGAAATTGACCGCAACATTGCGCAGCAGCACCGGCAAATCGACAGACTCAAACGCGGGCGCGATGACGTCGGCATTTTCAACATGGGCAAGCGACAACAACTGGCTGATCAGATGACTGGCCCGCTCTGTGGTTGACAATAATTCAACCAACAAATTTGGCGTGGCACCGTCAGGTCTGTTCAAGGAGACTTCGAGTTTGCTGCGCAGTATTGCCAGTGGCGTGCGCAACTGATGCGCAGCGTTGACAACAAACCGGCGATGATCGGATACCGATTTTTGCAGATTTTCCAGCAGTTCATTGACGCCATGTATGATCGGCTGCAACTCGGCTGGCGCATCTGTTTCCGACAGCGGTCGCAAATCTTGCGGAGCGCGTTTGGCGATAACGGTACGTAACGCCTCAATCGGAATCAGGCTGCGTTTTACCCCCAGCACCACACCGACACAGGCAACCACAATCAGCAAGCCGCCAAACAACAAAAAATCCACCAACACGTTGCCCAGCAGATGGTCTATGCCGCGCGTGGTCTGCGCTACTGATACGAAAAAATGCTGGTTGCCCAGACTCGCGTTCAACAGAATGGCGCGATAGTTCTGCCCTTTTATTTCCAGGTTTTTGAAGCTGTAACGATCAACCGGCATTTCAGCCAGCATGATGCTCTGCAAGCCGTCAAAACCGGCCAGCAAGTCTTTGGCGCTGTCCCAGACGGCATAAATAACGTCGTCGTCATTGCTGGCTGCCAGCATCTGGTGGGCGGCTGGCGGCAGGTTAAGCAACAAGTGTCCGCCGGTCTTCACTTGCACCTGATGCACCAGGTCATTGGCACCATCAAGCAAGTTCAGATCGTAACTTTCCATGATGCTGTCGGCAGCATAGAAATAGGACAGACCTGCGCCCACCAGCAAGCTTGGCAACAACACCCACAACATTCTGCGCAGGAAAAGGTTACGCAAACTCCGGTTCATTGTGCCCCTGACCTGTTCATTGGTTGTGTTCACCCAGCATGTAACCCAGGCCGCGCACCGTGCGGATATTGACACCGGCATTGCCGAGCTTGCTGCGCACCCTGTGCACACACGCTTCAATGGCATTGGCCGACAACTCCTGGTCCCAGCCGCCAATGCCTTGTATCAGCTGCTCTTTCGACACGATGCGTCCGGCGCTGTTGGCAAGATAAGCCAGCAGGCTCCACTCGCGGGCCGTGAGCTCCAGCGGTTCATTGCCGATGCGCGCCAGTTTGCCTGCAATGTCCAATTCGAGCTTGCCAAGTCGCCACAGTGAATTGCCGTCGCCCAGCTTGCGGCGCAACAACGCACGAATGCGTGCACACAGTTCAACCATCGCCACCGGCTTGACGACATAATCATCACCACCCAGATCCAGGCCCATCACACGGCTGTCGAGCGAGTCGCGTGCCGTCAAAATCAGGATGGGCAGGTTGTTGCGCGCATGGCGCAAGGTGCGGATGATTTCGGTGCCATCGCAGTCCGGCAACCCCAGGTCCAGCACCAGCAAATCGAAATGCTCATATTTCAGGGCGTGCAGGGCATAGCCAGCGGTTTTCACCCAATCGGTGGTATAGCCAGCCAGCACCAGCGCTTCGCGCATGGCTGCACCAAGTTCGTGATCGTCTTCTACCAACAGAATGCGCATAACATCACTGGAGCGTTATTCTTCGGGTAAAAGTACATCATATTGCTCGTCCTGCACATTGCCGTAGCGTTTGACCACCCACAGATAGGCAGCAGGCAACACCAGCAACGTCAGCAAGGTGGCGCTGATGAGTCCGCCGATCACCACCACCGCCAGCGGCCTTTGGGTTTCGGCACCGATACTGTGCGACAGCGCCATCGGGAACAGCCCGAGCATCGCCAGCAGCGCCGTCATCAATACGGTGCGCAAGCGTGACATTGCACCATTGCGCACTGCTTGTTCCGGCGATTGGCCTGATTCAATCAACTGGTTGAAAACCGACACCATCACCACACCGTTGAGCACTGACTGGCCAAACAGCGCAATAAAACCGATGGCAGCCGAGACAGACAATGGAATGCCGGTAAGAAACAGCGCGACAATGCCACCAATCAACGCGAACGGAATGTTGGCAATAATCAGCATCGCATTCCTGAAAGAGCCGAACGCGTCAAACAGCAACACAAAAATCAGCAGAATCGACAAGGGCACCACCACCGACAAACGCGCCATCGCCCGTTCCTGGTTTTCAAATTCGCCAGACCACGTCAAGGTAACCGAGTTCGGCACCACCACATGGGTGGCTATGCGCGCTTTCATGTCGGCGACCACACTGCCCAGATCCCTGCCTTCAATAAATACACCGACCGACACCACGCGCTGGCCGTTCTCGCGCGCAATATCCAGCGCGCCGATGGCTTGCTTGAAAGTGGCAAGCTCGCTTAGCGGAATTTGCGCACCGCCAGGGCTAGGCACCAGCAAACCACTCAGTTGATCGAGCGCGCGCGCTGATTCCTGCAAACGTACTACCACCGAAAAATGCCGTTCGCCTTCCCACAGCTCGGTGGTGGCTTTGCCAGCCATCGCGGTTTCAATAATGTCCTGGATGTCACCAACATTGATGCCATAGCGTGCTGCCGCCGCACGGTCGATATTGATCACTTGCTGCGGCAATTCGCCGTCCCGGTCGATATAGGCTCTGGACACACCTGGCACGGAGGCTACCTGATCGGTGATGGCTTTGCCGAGCGCACGCAGCTCGGTCAGATCATCGCCGTGGGCTTTGATGACGATTTGTCCGTCCACCTGTGAAATGCTTTCCAGCACGTTGTCGCGAATCGGTTGTGAAAACGAACTTTCAATGCCGGGCAATTGCGACACTGCATGATCCATTTCGGCAATCAGATGTTTTTTGTCATAGCCGGGGCGCCATTGGTTGTCGGGCTTCAGCGATACCAGAAATTCACCCGAGTTGAAGATCTTGGGATCGGTGCCGTCATCGGGCCGTCCGAATTTTGAAATGACACTGTCCACTTCCGGCACCGTGTGCAGGGCCTCGCGTATTCGTCTGGCCAGCAGTTTGGCCTCTGTTTGCGACACAGACGGTGGCAACGACACGTTGACCCAGATCGAGCCTTCATCCAGTTCCGGCAAAAATTCGGTGCCCAGCTTGCTGCCCAATGCCAACGCACACACCAGCGCAACCACAGCGATGCCGACAATACGGCCCGGATTGGCAACCGACCAGCGAAACGCCGGCTCATAGATGCGCTTGAACCACGTCAACAGCCGGTTGTCGTGATGCGGTATGCGATCGCGCAGCAGCCACAGGCAAAACAGCGGCACCATCGTCAGCGAAAGAATCAGTGAACCGATCAACGCCGAGGTGACTGAATAGGCCATTGGCGAAAAAATTCTACCCTCGGCCCGTTGCAGCGTAAAAATCGGAATGTGGGCGGCGATGATCACCAGCATTGAAAACAAGGTCGGGCGGCCCACTTCGATTACCGCGCCGTAAATCGCGCGCAAGCGGGCTTTTTTGTCGCGCATCTGCTCTTCCGTCAAATGCCCGAGCTGCAGGAAAACGTTTTCCACTACGATCACCGCGCCGTCGACAATTATTCCGAAATCCATGGCCCCCAGCGACAACAGGTTGGCCGGCATGCCCAGAAAAGTGAGCCCCAGGAAGGTCGACAGCACTGCCAGCGGAATCACTGCCGCCACAATGAGCGCGGCCCGCAGATTCCCCAGAAACAGCAGCAAAATAAACGTCACCAGCAAGGCGCCTTCAATCAGGTTGCCAAACACCGTATGCAGTGTTTTCTCGATCAACCATTCGCGGTCATAGTAGGGTTTTATTTCAACGCCCAACGGCAGTGCCTTGGCATTAAGTTCACCAATGGTTTGCTTGATGCTCTTAAGCACTTCAGACGGGTTCTCGCCCTTGCGCATCAGCACGATGCCGTTGACGATATCGTCGGCTGCATCCTGCCCCACCACACCTTGCACCTGCGCATTCGCTTCGCCGACCTTGGCAATGTCCCGCACCAATATAGGCACGCCTTTGCCATTGTCACCCACCACCACTTGCCCGATATCAGCAGATGAGCTGAACAAGCCGATGGAACGCACGAGAAATTGCTGACGACCCTGCTCCACTGCGCCACCACCGGCATTGGCATTGGCGCGCGACAGCGCAGCAAACAATTGCGGCAAGGTAATTTTGGCATCGCGCATGCGCGGCAGATCCGGATTCACCTCGTATTGCTTGATAGCACCGCCCATCGACACCACATCCGCAACACCCGGCACTTTTTTAAGCGCCTTTTCGATGACCCACTCCTGGATTTCGCGCAATTGGCGCGGCGCCATCGCATCGCCCTGCAAACGAAACCGGAAAATTTCGCCAATGGCAGTCGACAGCGGCTGCACATCCGGCTCGACACCCGGCGGCAGATCAATGCCGCGCAAACGTTCAAACACCATCTGCCGCGCGTCCTTGTCGCTGGGCTTGTCATTGAAGGTGAGCATCATGAATGACAGGCCAAACTGCGTATGCGTAAACATGCGTATGCTGTTGGGCAGACCTGACATCGCAATTTCGATGGGGATGGTGACCTGTTTTTCGACTTCTTCGGCCGCATGGCCCGGATAGAGCGCCACGATGTTGACCTGCGTGTCTGACACGTCGGGAAATGCCTCGATCGGCAAATTCCTGAAAGCGATGATGCCGCCCAAAATAAAAAACACCAGCCCGAGCACAACAAACACGGGCTGGGTCAAAGAGAAACGCACAATGCGATTGATCATGGCAGGAATACCGGGTTACTGCTGTGGGCGGTCGGCAGCTGGTGGTGCTGCTGCAGCTTCGAGAATTTTTTCCAGATAGAGCGCACCATCCACCACTACCTCTTCGCCTTTATCCAACCCTTGGGCAATGGAAACCCATTGCTCATTGGCCGCTACCGGTTCAATGGTTTTGCGTGTGAAAGCACCAACTGCAGTTTTCACGAACACCTGTTGTTCGCTTTTGTTCAGAAACACCGCTTTGGCGGGGATGTCGAGCACCCCCATCGCATCAGTCAGCAGCTCGGCGGTGACATACATTTCATTTTTCAGATGACGATTTTCATTGCGCAAATGCGCGCGTACTTTGATGGTGCGACTGCTGACATCAACCGAGTCGCCGATGTTGTCGATCACGGCCTCGAAGCTTTCTTGCGGCCACGCATTGGAGTGCAGCGACACTTTCAGGCCCGTGTGCAATTTTTCGATTTCCTTTTCCGGCACGTCAATCTGGCACCACAGATAAGTGGGATCGGTGACAGTAAACATGGCACCACCGCTTTGCTCCGGTCGCCACTCCATGCCAGGGTTGGTATTGCGCTCTACGACGACACCGGCAATCGGACTGCGCACCGCCAGTTGCTGATCCACACTGCTGGAATTGATACCCAGCACTTTCAACCGCAACTGCGCACGCGCGGCTTCCGCTTTGGCGTGTTCGAAGTCTGCCTTGGCTTGTTCGAGGTCTTTCATCGAAGCACCCTGGTCGGCGGCCAGCTCATGCACACGCGTGTAGTTTTTTTCGGCCTGTTCAAGCGCAGAGAGCGCATTCATTGATTCCGCTTGTGCTGCACCTACTTCAGGTGACTGGATATGCGCCAGAATTTCATCCTGCTTCACCGCAGCACCCAACACACCAGCCTTGTTTATGTCGAACAGCCGGCCTGACACAGGTGGCACCAGATGGCTGGTGTGGTCTTCATCCCAGGTAATGCGTGCGGGGAAAGCCAGCTTGGTCGCGTGTGCCGCATCCACTGCCGCTGTTTGCAGGCGCGCAACTGCAGCAGCTTGTGGATCAAACCGCACACTCAGACCCAGCACTTTGGGTTCGTCAGGGCTTGCTGCAACTTCATTGGACTGTTTGCATCCGGAAAACAACAAGGATGCCGCTACCAGCACAGGAAAAAACCGGGAAATATTGTTTGTCATGTTCATTGGCCAACAGCAGAGGATTGCGAGGTTGAAGTAGCAGCGACTGCCAGCGGCTGTTCGCTATTGGTGGCGTTGTCGCGGTTCCACCAGCCGCCTCCCAGCGCCTGGTAAAGTGCGGCCGTATCAATCAGGCGGTTCGCCAGTGCCTGATTCACACCCATCTGTGCCCACTCGCGTGCCTGCTGCGCCCCGAGCAGACTTTGATAAGAGATGGCGCCGAGCTCATATTGTTTCTGGTTGATCGTGAGCAGGCTCTGCGCCGCGTTGGCAGCGTCTTCTGCCACTTTTACATTCTGCGCATCTGCCTGCAGTGCAAACAATGTATCGGCCACGTTCTGGAGTGCCGTGATCACCGTGCTGCGATAGTCTGCACCTGCCTGCACCAACGCAGCCTGCATAGCTCGCGACTTGGCGCGCAGGGTGCCGCCATCAAAAATGATCTGTGAGATATCGGCCGACAGATTGAAAAATTCACCGCCGCTTCGAAACATCCAGGCGGGTGTGTCTGCCATGCCACCCACAGCCGCTGTGATATTGAATTGCGGCAAGCGGCTCGCCAGCGCAACACCGGTTTGTGCGCTGGCGTAATGCAATTTTTCTTCCGCAGCCCGCACGTCCGGTCGTTGTTCTACCAGCCTTGACGGCAATGACAGCGGGAGTTCCTGCGGCAACTGCAACTGGGCCAGCTCAAGGTTTTCCGGTATTGCCTGATCCGGCCCATTGCCCTGAAGAGCCGCCAGCAGGTTGCCATTTTTTTCGAGTTGCAGGCGCAGTGGAATCAATGCCTGCCTGGCCACCGCCAGTTGGCTTTCCTGCTGGGCCAACTCCATGCGGGTGAGCGCGCCATGCACGAGCTGTTTGTTGATGATGTCCAGCTGCTGCTGGTTGGCGCGCACAATTTTTTCCATCGCGGCAAGCTGCGCTTTCAATGCCGCTTGCTGCACTGCCGCTGCAAACACGTTGGACGCCAACGTGATATGCGCGGCTTCCAGCTCGAACTGCTGCATGGCGACCAGTGCCTGTGCAGATTCCATTTGCCGGCGATTCAAACCGAATACATCCGGCACAAACCCGACATTCAGCTGGGCAACATGAAAGTTGTAGTACGTTGCCTGGGGTGGCACTGCACCAATCACATCGCCATTGGCCTGTGGCCCCGGTGCTGAACTGCTGGAATTGCCGGCCACCTTGTTGCGTGAAGGTGTATAGGCCACCCCCACGCTTGGAAAAAAATAGCCGCGCTGGGCATTCGCATATTCCTGCGCCTGTTTCAATGCTGCCTGCGCCGATTCAATATCGGCATTGTGTTTCAACGCGCGATCTATCACGGCATTGACTTGCGGCGACTGGAAAAGTGTCCACCAGTCAGCAGGTATATCGGCATCAGTGCTGAAAACTGGCAGTACCTCGCCCGCAATCGTATCAGCACCGGGCTGGCTTGGCGGCGGTGACGCAACATAACTGCTGGCAGCAGGAGGCAGCGGGCGTTTGAAATCAGGCCCGACCGCACAAGCAGTCAACTCAACCAGCAACGCCATGCCGACAACGTGGATAACTCGCATAAAACACAACAAAAAATTTCAGAGCGCGCATGGTATTGACCACTAACTGACAGGAAGCTGACACTCCGAGGCAGATAGGGGGAAATTCATTTTTTTGTCATGTTGTGCACCACGGCGCCGGACCGTACACTGCCGGCACTCGCGGTGATCCTGGCTTTGTGCATGCTGCGTCCAGCTTCTTGCTTCGGACCGCCATGACTGCTTCTGCCCTACCGCCCTTTCCAGCACCACCTTCACCCGCGCTGCGCCTGCGATATCACACCCTGGAAATAGGTGAACACGACATTCACTTGCGCACGCTGCGTGATCGCCAGCAATATCTTGATCGCAATGACGAAGCCGAAAAGCTTGGCATATCGGCAGCCTCGTGGCCGCTGTTTGGCGTAGTGTGGGATTCCGGCATCGTGCTGGCCGATTACATGCTGGATTTCGACATCAAGGGCAAACGCATTCTGGAAGTAGGCTGCGGCATCGGCCTTAGCAGCCTGATGCTCAACCTGCGTCTGGCCGACATCACCGCCACCGATCAGCATCCGGAAGCCGGCAATTTTCTGGTGGAGAACGTCAAGCTCAACCCAGGCCGCGACATTCCGTTCATGCGCGAAGGCTGGGCGGATACCAGCTCCCAACTCGGCGAGTTCGATCTGATCATCGGCAGCGATCTGTTGTATGAGCCTGATCAGGTCGAGCTGTTGGCAGGCTTTATCCAGGAACATGCGAAGGCGCACTGCGCGATCATCCTGGTCGATCCCGGTCGCGGACTGCATGCGCGCTT
>CANCGR010000064.1 GCA_947377625.1 Gammaproteobacteria bacterium
GTGCTGGGCTTTGCGATTGCGTTCCAGGTGGGAGTAATGGTGCTGTTCAATCTGGTGGGCAAAGGCGTGGAATTTTTTCCGTCGATCGAGCCGGAAGTGGGGCAGCTCAACATCCATGCCCGTGGCGACCTGTCGGTGCTCGAACGCGATGCACTGGTGCGGGAAGTGGAACAACGCGTGGTTGGCATGCCGGAATTTGTATCCGTTTATGCACGCAGTGGCGTGCGGCTGGGCAACAACACCGCCGAAGACATCATTGGCCGCATCCAGTTGCAGTTTGTCGAGTGGAACCGGCGCCGGCCTGCGGATGCCATCATGGAAGACGTGCGTAAGCGCACTTCTGATCTGGCCGGCATCACCGTCGAACCGGAAGTGCAGGAAAGCGGCATCACCTCAGGCAAACCGGTGCAGCTCGAACTCACGGCCGCTGACGGCGCGCTGATGAGCAAGGCGGTGGATGACATTCGCGCCGGCATGGCCAAACTGGGTGGCTTCGTTGACATCACCGACAACCGGCCCTTACCCGGCATCGACTGGCGCATCGTGGTCAATCGCCAGGAAGCAGCGCGCTACGGCACCGACATCAGCAGCATCGGCAGTGCCATCCAGCTGGTGACCAATGGCGTCAAACTGGGCGCCTACCGCCCGGACAACGTCGATGATGAAGTCGACATTCGCGTACGCTTCCCTGACACCTTGCGCAACCTCAGTCAGCTTGATCGCCTCACCGTGAATACGCTGAAAGGCAACGTGCCAGTCAGCAACTTCGTGGCAAGAGAGCCAGCGCAGCGAGTAGGGAGTATAGAACGCACCAGCGGTGTCAGAGTGCTGAAGATCGCGGCGGGTGTGGCAAAAAATTTGTCGGAAGATGACAAGATCAAGGAGTTGCAGGCGTGGGTCAGTGGCGGTGGTGTGGACCCGGCAGTAACCGTCAGATTCCGTGGGCAACAGGAAGATCAGGCGGAATCCGAACGTTTCCTGACCAACGCATTCGGCATCGCGATCTTCCTGATCGCCATCGTGCTGATTATCCAGTTCAACAGTTTCTTCCAGACCTTGCTGATCCTCACCGCGGTGGCGTTTTCAACGGTGGGTGTGTTTCTGTCGTTGCTGATTACCAATCAACCGTTCGGGGTGGTGATGTGCGGCATCGGAGTCATTTCGCTGGCCGGCATCATCGTCAGCAACAACATCGTGCTGATTGATACGTTCAACCGGCTGCGTGCCAAAGGCATCACGGCTACCGAAGCGGTATTGCTCACGTGCGCCCAACGCTTGCGCCCGGTGTTCCTCACCAGCATCACGGCAGTGCTGGGACTGTTGCCGATGGCGTTCAGCCTCAATGTGGATTTGGTGAATCGCAAGCTGGAGATTGGCGGGCCTTCCACGCAATGGTGGTCACAACTGTCCATCGCCATTGCCGGCGGCCTTACCTTCGCTACCGTGCTCACACTGGTGCTGACACCATGCATGCTGGTGATGGGCGAGGTGTGGTCGCAGCGCACGTTCCTGCGAAGAAGGTCTGCGCTGTTCAGCTAGTCATTCTGCTGGCGGCGCTTGGGCTGGAACACCGCTCAAGCGCTGCTTGATCTCAGTAGTCGAAATGCCATCGGTGCGCGACAAAAAGTGTAATTTCATGCCGTGAGCCTGCAACACCGGTCCCAGGCGATTCCAGCGCGCGCTGCCTTGCCAGTCTTCACCAATGAAAAAAGCCTGATTGCCAACGCTGCGCAAAAACTCCAGATAGGCTTGTGGTTGCTCCATGGAAACCTCAACACAGATCACCTCGCTCACACAGCGCAAGGCTGCGACGATTGCCAAGCGCTGCTCACAGGGGATGAAAACTTTGGGCCGCTTGTCGGCGCTGACAACCGCATCCGAAGGAATGCCGACAATGAGTTTTTCGCAGTGCTGTGCGGCAAGCTGCAAATAACGCAAATGGCCTATGTGAAACAAATCAAAATAGCCGGTGGCATAGCCC
This sequence comes from Gammaproteobacteria bacterium, assembly GCA_947377625.1. Classification (GTDB taxonomy): domain Bacteria; phylum Pseudomonadota; class Gammaproteobacteria; order Pseudomonadales; family Pseudohongiellaceae; genus CAILUG01. The sequence continues at coordinate 1,982 of CANCGR010000064.1, forward strand.
ACCGGATAAGGTTTGGCCGGCAAGGAAGTTTCAAAATAGCTCATGTATTTTCGTCAACAAGCGGTGTTGGTAGCCGTTGCCCTGCAAATGTTCAATAGTTGATCGTGCTTTTTGATAGTGATCGTTGTGCAAGGCATCGGCAATTTTTATAAAGCCGAGGCTGAGCAAAAACGGCGTTAATTCGCTTAAATTGCGGGCCGCAATGACGGTATCAAAATTTTTGTCGGGGGTGCGCCAATCACCGTACAAAGTTTCCAGATAAGTCTCCACCTGGTCAGGAATCAGCACGCGACAACGCAAACTTGGGAAAAACGCTTCGCGTAAAGCGAATTTTGCAAACACGGTTTTGCGCAGGATTTCGCCGGACACATGTCGCCATATGGCGTGTACTTCTTCATTGTTGGTTTGATAGTGGGTCACATCCACAATCAGCCCGGTCGCACGGTGTCGTAGTTGTTTGTAGCCGACAAAATAATTGGCGGGCGAAATGTCGTCGAAGTGAGGGCTGTCGATGAGCAATTGGGTGGCGTGCTCAAAATCAGCGTCCAGCAGCCCCAAATCGAGATCCTTGTCGTTGATGAAAAAATCGCCTTCGCGCACCAGTGACAATACGCTGCCGGCCACCATGAACATCGGTAGCGCATGCAGCAATATCAAATGCTCCAGATCCTTTATCACTTGATGTTGGCGTTGTCGGGTCCATGGTTTCGTTTTCATGGCGACATTGACTCGCTGCTCAACCTGCGGCAAGGCCAGAAAATCCTCAATCAACTGTCCGGTAATGCGCAAGCCAAGCGCAAAATCGTGTTCGTCGTGCGCAATACCGGCGTGCCATAACTGCAATTGTGCCCGCGTTTTGGTTTCACTTTGCGGAACCGAACTCTGTAACATGGCAAGTTGTTGGCGGCTGTCGGCAAACTGGCCTTGCAGTTTGAATATCTCGAGCTTTTTCAGGAAATGATCGAGTGTGCAGTCGCCAAGGCGTTCTTTGGCATTCAGCTGCTCCAGGGCAGCGGATAAATTATATTGCTGGAAATGAATGCGATAAGCACAGTCGTGAAAGGCCATGCTGTTTGTTGGCAGACCGGTTTGCTGCAAATGTTGCCAGGCGGCCTTGAATTGCCCGTCACAAAGATAGGCCTGGAACAGCAGCAGATGGAGCGACTGTGGCGGCACGCGTGCCGATAGATCATGCAGCAACGCAATGACGCCATCGACACGTTCAATAAATATGGCTGTGCGTAAAAATATAAGCCCGGTTTCATAATCGCCGGGTTGTTGCGCAAACAAGGCAAGCGCAGCGGCATAGGCTTCAATGAATGCGTTTTTTTCAAACAACGCATTCACTGCCGCAGGGGTAAGCGTATTACTCATCGCTTCGTGCTTGGTGGTGCCACACACTGGAAGTTGGCAGCGTCGTCGCTGCTGCCCTTGCCCTGAAAGCGTGCCACCTGTGGATAAGGGCACAACGGGCGTGAGCGGGCGGTGGCGCCATTCACTATTTTTTTGGCGACCAACAGTTCAGGCGCTTTGTTGGCTTCCACCCAGTCGATCACGGCCGACACCGCATCATGCTGATCAGGCCCGACGCCACTCGCGCAATGCGCCATGCCGGGCACCATGAACAAACGCATGGAACTGCGCGCGTCGGGCCCATTGGCTGCCACGGCTTGTTCGTAGTAATTCACGCCCATCAGCGGCTGCAAAATGGTGTCGGCCCAGCCATAGATGATGATCAGCTTGCCACCACGTTTTTTGAATGCATCCAGATTGGTATCTTTGGCATCGGCCAGGCGACTCCAGCGGTCGAGCAGTTCCGGATCACGGTCGTAGTTGAACGCGTTGGTGTCGTAGTCCGGGCGCGGCGGCTGGAAGGCCAGGTAACGCATGGTGCCTTCCGCCAAATTGAAGTCGGCGGGTTTGGCCGTTGCTGAAGCGGGAGCGATCAACCCCAACCAGCCACTGGAAGAACTGCCATTAGGGCCAGCTTGCAGTGCTTCGCTGCCCAGCATAAAGCCAGGGAAAATCTGCTTGCCCTTGCTGTCGCGTGGGCCGTCATAAACTTTCTGCACGGCAGCAGCCTGCGCGGGAGTCAGGCATGACTCATCGTCCTTGCCAGCCGGGCAACTCGGCACATCCTTGGCCACATTGAAGGCACAAGCGCGCGGGTCGTCAATCAAACCATCGGCGAGTCCATCAACCGCATCGCATTTTTTCATGACGGTATTGGCAAGCAACGCAAGTTTGCCGGCGCTGACCGGCGTTTGTGTCAATGCTTTCTGGTTCCACATGGCGCCGATGGTGAAGCCGGTCTGGCTGACCCACGGAGCAACCGCCACGATGCCGTCAAAGTCATTCGGGTAGCGCTGGGCTTCCAGCAAGCCTTGGCGCCCGCCATTCGAGCAGGAGTTCCAGTACGAGTAGGCCACTGGCTGGCTGTAATACTGGTTGGCGATTTCCTTGGCAGTGACAGCCGTCAGATGCACGGCGCGATAGGCGTAGTCGATGGCTTTCTGCGGATTGCTGAGCACAAAAGTGGCACCCGGCTCCTTGACTGCATCGTGGCCGGTATTGGTACTGGCCATCACGAAATGGTTGCTGAGGGCGTCATTGCGCAGCGGAACGTTGAAAGCATCGTCGGCCGGTTGTCCCGCATGGCCACCATTGCCGACCATGTAGAAGCGTTTGTTCCAGCCGCTGGGCAGGTTTACCTGGAAGGCGATTTCGGGATCGAGTACGCCGTTGACGCGGCAATGGGCGGGGATTTTGCCGTCGGCGGCGATCATTTGAGTGGTAATGCTGATGAGTTCAGGCAGCTTCAGTTTAGCCAGATCGGCGCAGGCTTGTTTGGGCTCGATGTTGCCTTTGGAGTATTCGGTGACTGAGGAACTGGCGTTTACGAAAGGTTGGGCGTGGACGGATTGTGTTGCCAGGCCCAGAGCAGCTGTCAGCAGTGTGGCGACGAATGGATAGCCCGTTTTGCTCTTGGTTTGGTTGCGCATGTTCTTGTCCTTGAGAGTATTAGAGTTACCCGGATTACACGTTTATGGAAACTTGCCTGTCAACTAGACGTACGGCTTGATTGCCAGGCAGACGACAGGTGCAAGCTGGCAAAAATTCCTTTTCTCAATACCGGAACGTAGCACCCACATAACCATAGCTACCCGAGGGCAATTGCGCACGCTTGAGCACGTCGCCTGCGGCCAGATGCTCATAATTGCAGAACAAATTCAGCTGTGCATTGATCGTCATAGTCCCGCTAAGACGCAGCAGGCCGCCAATCTCGTGGCCTTTGACATTCTGGGTGCCGACATAGGCACGCATGCCGCCGGCATAGGCCGCATCGTTTTCATTTAGTCGTCGTGCGAAGCCGTATTCAAGTGAGAGCGTTGTTGTAGCAGTGGGAGAGACAGAAATGCCCGGCGCAATCAGCAACAAATTGCTGAGGCTGAGAAACTGCGCCTCACCGAGATAATTGGAGCTGGCATAGAGCTGATTGAATTGCGTGAGTTTGCCGCTGCCATACGCGCCGCCGCCGGAAGCGATGTCGATGTGGGACGTGAGCCGTGGTTTCCAACCGGTGTTGGACAGCGTCAGACTATCAACGGCGAACAGCCCCCACGCGCCGATGTCGCGATTTATGTAGTTGCCGCTTTGATGGGCCAGCGTCCAATCAAATCTGAAATCACCTTGTCGGCCTGACAGGCGCATGCCGACTGTGTCGCGCTCATCGAGACCTGTGTGGCCACCAGAGCGGAAGCTGGCGTTTTCGGTATGAAGCCAGAACGGGTCGAGGAATGCATCACGGCCATTGCCGGTAGCAAGCACCATGCTAGCGTTGAGTCCGCGCAAACTTTCGGACGGGTTGATCTCTTCATCGAACGCGGCACGTCCTTGCCGCGTGACACGCAGCTCAAAAGCACCAACGCGAAAGTTTTGAGCGTGGGCGTAGAAACGCGCGCCGTTCCAGGTGCGATGGATGTTAGGGCCATCACTGACACTGACCAGTTGGCGCGGGGCATCGGCGAACTCCTGGCGTCCGGCCATTGCGCCCACCAGTGCCGAGCCGATGTATTCACGTGCATCAACGAACAACTGCTGCAACGACGCATCGTTCTTGAAGTTGGCCGCCGCTGTGTCACGGCGACCATCCACCTGGCCGGTACCAATTTCACTATAGACGCGCACGTTGGAGTTGAAATGCAGATCCGCTCCGACGATGGCGCGCAGCAAACCCTGGTGATAATCGTTGCCGTTGGTCAATTGGCCATTGTCATAAGTGTCGTAACGCAAGCGCGCTTCGGTGCTTAAGGTCAGTGAAGCATCCTCGCCCAGGGGTATCGCCTTGAACGCTGGCGCCGCACCGGCAGCACGCATGCCGGTCCAGTTCTCGGCCCAGCGGCTGGTCATTACGCCATTGCCGATTTCGGTGCCCCAGCCTGCAACAGTCAACGGATAGGGATCAGCCGGCGTGGGTGTTTTGGTGCCGGGTGCTTCGCCCGCTGCCAGCACTTGGGCACAGGCAAGACTGCTCCACATCAGCACGTGGATAACATGCGCGCAGATGGCGCTGACTTTATTCAAAGGCACTGCGTTACTCCTGTTCATGCTGCACCCGCGCAAGTATTTGGCTGACAACCGCGATAGTGAGCGCCACGACGATCAACACGGCGGCAACCCCGAAGGTAACGCGCATGCCGGTGGCAACAGCTTCGACTGACGCTGTCACCATATTGGTGGTTGATGCCGCGAACGTGAATACAGCTCCCATAACGGCGGCGCCAGTGATGAGCCCGAGATTGCGCGACAGGTTGAGCAGGCCCGAGATGACGCCGCGTTGGTCAGCATTGATGGTGGTCATGATTAGCGTGTTGTTGGCGGCCTGAAACAAAGCATAGCTGGTGGTGGTGCAGACAATGGGGAGGAGGTATCCCACTATACCGAATGTCACCGGGATGAAAGCAAGAGTGAAGCAGCCGGTGACCATGCCAGACAGGCCAACGATGCTTGTGCGGTTAGCGCCAAAGCGGTCCACCAGGCGGCCGGCGGGCACGCCGGTCAGCGCGGACACCAGCGGGCCAAGTGACAAGGCAAGCCCGACAGTGGTGGCTGCCAGCCCAAGCGCGCGCGAGAGATAGAACGGCCCCACCACCAGCGTTGACATGATTACCGTGGAAACCAGCGTGCTCATCGCCAGGCTGCCACCGAGCACCGGGTTGCGGAACATTGCCAGCCGGATTAACGGGGCTGCCGCTGTGGTTTCGATGCGTATGAAAAATACCACTGTGCAGGCTGCTGCCAACAGCAGGCCAATGTTGAGAGCACCGAAGCTGCCATGGCCGCTGGTCATTGCCAGTGCATAGGCTGCAAGTGCGAGCGCAAGCAGCACAGTGCCCTTGTAGTCGAAGCTTGGTCGATCCAGCTTTGCCTGCTGGCGATCGGCCGGCAGATAACGATAAGCGAGCAGAAAATTCACGAAGCCCAGCGGCACGTTGACGAGAAAGATTGACTGCCAACCAAAACCAACCATCAGCAGGCCGCCGAGCGATGGGCCCAGCGTGGTGCCAATCGCTGACATGGTGCCAAGCAGGCCCATGGCACTGCCAGTCCGGTTTTTCGGCACTGTTTCACCAACCATGGCGACAGTGAGCGCCATCATGAGAGCGGCACCAACACCCTGCGCTGCGCGCGCTGCCACCAGCAAGCCCAGCGTGGGCGCGAGGCCGCACAGGAGCGAAGCGATTGTGAACAGGGCAATGCCAGCCAGTAGCAGTCTGCGACGGCCCCAAAGGTCGCCGATGCGTCCGACACTGACAATCAGTGTGGTCAGCGCAAGCAGATAGGCGAGTACGACCCACTGCACAGTCTGGAAAGAAGCGCTGAACACTTGCACCAGAGTTGGCAAACCGGCATTGGCGATGCTGGTATCCAGCGAGGGCATCAACATCGACAACGAAAGACTGGCCAGTGCCCAGCGAACTGATGGAGTGCTCATCGCGCTTGCGGTTACTGACTCATGTTGGGTAGCGGTGATCGGCTTCACAATAAACTCCGCTGTTTGCACAGCTCTGGTCATGGAACTGGCGACACCTTAGCCGTCGATGGGACAGGGCGGAAGACGCACCCTATGCACTTTATTAATGCGTTTGACGCCATGTCAGCAATGAACTGCGCTAGACTCAACTGATGTCGACTCCCGATTTCAATTTGCTGGTTACGCTGGATGCGGTGCTCACCGAAGGCAGCGTGGCGCGCGCCGCCAAACGCTTGCGGCTGAGTCCGTCGGCGATGAGCCGTGCACTGGCACGCTTGCGGGAGACCACCGGTGATCCGCTGCTGGTAAGGGCAGGGCGCGGCCTGGTGCCCACACCGCGCGCGATCGAGCTGCGTGAGCGGGTCAGTCAGCTGGTGCAGGATGTGCAAGCTGTTTTACGCCCGGCTACGCAACTCAATCTCAAGCAGCTGGTGCGAACTTTCACCGTGCGCACCAGTGAAGGCTTTGTTGAAAACTTCGGTCCGGCGCTGATTGCCCGTATTGGCAAAGAGGCACCCGGTGTGCGGCTGTGCTTCTTGCCGAAACCCAACAAGGAAAGCAGCTATTTGCGCGATGGCACCGTTGATCTGGAGACTGGCGTAGTGGAGAACACCACCGGGCCAGAGCTCAAGATGCAGGCCTTGTTTCGTGACCGGATGGTCGGTGTGGTGCGCAAAGGACATATGCTGGGCAAAGGCAAAATCACGCCCGCGCGTTATGCCGCAGGCAAGCACATTGCCGTGTCCCGTGACGGCCTCGGCAAGGGTCCGATAGATGCTGCGTTGAATGCACTGGGTCTGGAGCGCGACATCGTCACTATTGTCGGCGGCTTTGCGACCGCGTTGGCACTGGCGCAGGCTTCTGACTTGATAGCCAGTGTGCCGGAACGGCATACCGGCAATCTGCGTTCCCATATGCACAGCTTTGAGCTGCCTGTTTCCACGCCTATGTTCACCGTCTCCTTGCTCTGGCATCCACGGCTGCATGCCGATCCGGCCCACAAGTGGCTGCGTGGCGTGGTGATGGATAGCTGCGCCGCGCTTCGCTAACCCGCAAACCCTAACTTTGCTGCAAGTCCTGGAGTCCGATCCAGCGTTGCTTTGTGCCTTGCGCAATGCC
>CANCGR010000065.1 GCA_947377625.1 Gammaproteobacteria bacterium
CTGACGCGCATTGCCGTGCGTGAAGGCCAGTTGCAACGTCACTTTGCCGATCACTTTATCGCGCTGTGTGCGCCACAAAACGTCGCCAAGTCCGATTGAAATCAAGCCAGCGTCGCTTCATGGAGTGGCGAATAGTGAAGTGACGCCACAAAAATTTTGTCGTAATGGCTGCTTCGGAATTTTTAGCCATAAAAAACCCCGGGGTCGCCGGGGTTTTCAGGGGTTCAACTTCTGACAGGTGCATCAGGGTTGAGTGATGCAAATGCGTTCATGTTGCAACACTCATTGGTAATGAGCACCGCAAACAGCGCACCTTGTTAACTGATGACAGTGGTAGCGCCACCGATGATGGTGGTCAGCGTGGTGATGCCCGACAGTTGAATCAATTGATCGTCAGCATTGCCGGCTGCTTGCCCTGCGTAATAGACGTAGGTGTTGCCACCATCAACGAACATGGCCACCGAGCCTGCCGCATCCAGCTGCAAATCTGCTTCAATCGCAACAATTTTCAGCGCCAGCGTGTTGTCATTCGCATGGAAGGTAACCAAACCACCTGCGGTGGTGTTTACATTGGTACCTGCAACCAAAAGAGTGACATCGACGGTCAACAAGACTGTCGAACCTGCGCCAAAGCTCAGCACGTCAGCGCCAGCGGTATTGAAGTCGGTGATAACGTCCATCGCAGTGCCGATAACAGAGCCATCGGTGTTGAACTGGAAACTATCAACGCCACCACCACCGGTCATCGTATCTGCACCTGTGCCGCCGGTGATCAGGTCGGTAGTCAGCCCGGAGACAATGACATCATTGCCGGCGCCGGTATTGATCGTTGCTGATTGACCAGTCGCCCCCGTGGTTGTCACATGATCATTGCCACCTGCAGTGGTAATGGTTTGTGAGCCGGAAGCTGCATTGGCAACTATCGTTACGTTGCTGTTGCTGGTACTGGCGATGGTTTGTGAACCTGCTGCAAGGATGCTTGCATTCACCGTGACCAGGTTGCCGCCATTGGTGGTGCCAATCACTTGATCACCCGCACCGTTGATAGTGGCATCCACCGTAGTAAGGCCTACACCATTGACCGTCTGCGCACCGGCACTTTGGCCAACCGCTGTTACGGTTGAAACACCGGAGCCGGTTGTTATTGAGTGCGCACCTGAGCCGATGGTGGTGGTGTGGATGGTGGCAGCGCCAGTGAAGGTAGTCAGGGTCACATCAATCGCACCCAACAATGTTTGCACTGCCAGATCGACACCGTTTGCTGAAAAGGCCGACTGAAAATTCGGGCCGCTGGTAAACACCTGGGCGCCGTTGCCCAAGGAGTTCAACACCACTTTTTCGAAGTTGGTTTTGCCCAACCAAAGATTGTCAGGCGGCGTGCTGGCCTCGGCACCGGTGGTGATATTCAGTGTATCGGAGGTGCCGGCAAGTCCATTGAGCACATCGCCGGTGTTGAAAGTGTAAGGGCCAGCGCCGTTGCCGTAGTTGCCTGTGAAAGTATCGTTGCTGCCACTGCCGCTGATGGTGTCATTGGCGGTGGTGAGGTCGGTGAAAGTGGCCAGGTAATCCACCACCAGGGTTGGATTTGCCAGCGTGCTTGCGACCGGATTTCCGGCTGCATCCGACACAACAACTGTCGCTACACCACCGGCTGCCACTGCCAGTTGCAAGGCAGCATTGTTGGCAGTAGCAAGGTCGAAAGTCACTGAGGTGTCGCCGGCTCCTATCACGGCATCAGTAGCAATGGTGAGTGCACCGATTTTCAATACTGCGCTGCCGCCAGTGGCCTGCCCGGCAGTGATGGTGGCTACTGCAGTAAGATTGGTGTTGGTGCTGTTAAGGGAATTGGGCACTACCGTGCCGCCGACTGTAGTAAGTGTCACTCCGGTAGCTGCTGTTGGCGCGGTGTAATCCACTACCAGCGTTGGGTTGGCAACCGCGCTGACCGTGCTGTTACCCGCTGCATCTGCCAGCGTCACTGTGGCAACGCCACCCGCAGCAACTGCTGCTTGCAAAGTCGCCGTGCTGGCCAAGCCAAGAGTAAAGCTGACACTGGTATCGCCGGCCGCAATACTGGCATCAGTGGCAATGGTAGTAGCACCGATTTTCAATACTGCACTGCCGCCAGTGGCTTGCCCTGCGGTGATAACTGCGGAAGCAGTCATGTTGGTGTTGGTGGTATTGAGCGTGTTGGCCACTACCGTGCCGCCGACTGCCGCCAACGTGAGCGCGGTAGGTGCAGCCGGTGCAGTGTTGTCCACCGCGAATACGGCGTTGCTTGGCGCATCCGCTATGGTGTTGCTGGTGGCATCATGTGCGCCACCGATAGCTACCGTGGCGGTAGCAATATCACCAGCGGGCACATTCAAGTCATAGTAATAATGCGTGCTGTCGGTTTTGGTCATCGCTGTCACTGCCAGGACACCATTGTTGATCGTAATTGTAGGAGTGCCATCGCTGACTGGTTTGCTGAAAGTCGCGATCACTCGCAAGGTGTTGGCATCTCGCACTGAAGCAGTGCTTGCACTGGTAACGCCGGCATCTTTTGAATAAGCAAGCGAGGCGGTTGGCGCTGCCACCAATGCCGCTGCGGCTGCTGCCGCCGCTGCTGCTGCCGCGATTGCTGCTGCCGCTGCCGCCGCCGAGTAATCTACCGTCAAGGTCGGATTCCCAACCGTGCTGACTGCGATATTGCCTGCAGCATCGGTCAAAGTAACGGTGGCAACACCACCGGCTGCCACTGCCAGTTGCAACGCGGCGTTGTTGGCAGGACTGATGCTGAAGGTAACGCTGGTGTCACCAGCCAGAATGCTGCCATCGGACGCAATGGAAACCGCGCCGATTTTCAGAACCGCGCTGCCACCGGTGGCTTGCCCGGCTGTGATGTTGGCCACCGCAGTAAGGTTGGTATTGGTGTTGTTAAGTGAATTGGCAACCACAGTGCCGCCGACAGTAGTAAGCGTGACACCGGTAGGTGCTGCTGGCGCAATATAGTCCACCAGCAGATTCGGGTTAACCGTGCTGGCAATGCCATTGCCGGTTGCATCAGTCATCGTCACCGTGGCAACGCCGCCAGCACTAACTGCGGCTTGCAATGCTGCCGTGCTGGCCAGCCCAAGCGTAAAGTTAACGCTGGTATCGCCCGCCAGAATACTAGTATCAGCCGCAAAGATGATCGGCCCGATCGTCAACACCGCACTGCCGCCAGTGGCTTGCCCGGCCACGATGGTGGCAGAAGCAGTCAAGTTGCTATTGGTGGCATTCAAGGCATTGGCTACTACTGTGCCGCCGGTTGCAGTCAGGGTGACAGCAGTAGGTGCAGCAGGTGCCGTATTGTCTACTGCGAATACTGCGTTGGTGGGTGCAGCCGCTATCGTGCTGCTGGTGGCATCATGCGCACCGCCAATAACAACGGTAGCTGCGGCAACATCACCAGCAGGTACATTCAGGTCATAGAAATAATGCGTGCTGTCGGTTTTGGTCATCGCTGTCACTGCCAGGATGCCGTTGTTGATGGCAATGGTTGGCGTGCCATCGCTGACTGCCTTGTTGAAGGTGGCCACAATATGCAGCGTGTTGGAATCTTTCACTGTTGCGGTGGTTGCGCTGGTAACACCGCCATCTTTTGAATAAGCAAGAATGGCAGTGGGTGCGCCGCCTGCTGCGGCAACTTCAGCCACCGTAGGAGGAGCAAGCACGCCCGGTGCGATGCTGCCGACAGTGGTGTTGTAATCAGCTGCGACCAATGCCGCGCCGGTGAAACCAGCCACTGCGGCATCGTAATTACCACTCAAAGCCCCTGCAATCAGCGCATTGGCAGCAGCGCCTTGGGCAACATCGCCGGCCTGCGCCAGCATCGTGAAGGTAGTCGCAGCGGCAGCAGCGGCGTTACTGGCGGCAGTGATCTGCGCAATTTGCGCCACTTGTGCGGAAGTTGCTGCAGTACCGGTAGCAATGAACGCGGCTTGTATGACGTTGCCGATATCAGCTGCGTTGGTGAGATGAAAAGTGCCGTTGGCGATGGCGCCAGAGACAATCAAAGTCACCGCAGCAGCCGCTGACTGCAGCGTGGCTCCGATGGTGGCGTAGTCAATTACCGAAGAGATTTGCGTAATGATGTTGCTGATTTGTTGCGCGGTGGTTTGCACGCTCAACGCCACTGCTTTCTCGGCCACGGTCGCAGTAGCACTGGCAAGCACAGCCAATGCGTTGTATGACAACAAGTTGATATTGGCCGGCAGCGCCAATGAAGTTTGCATAACAGTGGTGGCATCCAGCACCGTGTGCATCTGGCCGGTGATCACCATGGACTCGATGATGGTGGTGAAGGGGTTAAGCACGGTAGTGCCGGTGGGCGAGCTGAGCACGCCCTGAAACCCATTGCCTGTCATCAGGTCGGCGCCGCCGTAAACGATCACTTTATCGGCTGCAACAGTGTTGGGCAGTTCAAAGGTGCCCTTGGTGCCGGTTGTGGCACTCCACTCGCCGGCACTGAGTTTGCCGTCGCGATTGGTATCCGCGAACACCGTTGCGCCGGCAAGGTAATCATCCACCGTAGTAGTGATGCCGGTGGACGAAAGCGAAGCAGACAGTGCATTAAAGCCGCTGTTGCCGTTGGCCAGGCTGGTGGCAGAGCTGCCGATATTCTGCAGCAGATTGTGCACAGCGTCTGTCACGCCATGACCGGTGAAATAATTGCCTTTGCCGGCAACGCTCAAGGCGTCGAGAAAATCGGAAGCGGCGTGACCGCGGTTGTCGAGCGTAGCCGCGAGTGCACCTTGCAATCTGCCGGCATAGGCCAGCATCTGGGAGCCGGTGTTGATGCCAACCGTTGTGAAAAAGTCGGTGATTTGTTTGGTTTGCACATCGTTGAGGGTATAGCCGAAACCATTCACGGCGATTGCCTTCACAGTGGCCGCCAATCCATGTTCGGTGATGAGCCTGCCGACGTATGAATCCACCAGTGCATCGATTTTGCCCGAGCCGCCGGTACTGGAATAAAGACTGTTGAATTGCGCCATTTCATTAGCGTTGGCCGAAGAGCCGGTAGCAAGGATATACAGCTTTTGTAACATCAGGTTTTGATCAGCTTGAATTATCGACATGTTAAATATTCCTAAGTTTGTGAGTAGTGAATGAGTGCGTGGGTTTAGCGGTGTTTCAGTGCAAATTCTTTGGTGGTGTGAAATTTCTGGTTCTGCCCAGCCTTGAATATCCACCGATAACGTTTGCTGATCCGTACGCTGGCGCGCATACAGAAAACTTTTTAAGACAAGGAAATATTTATTGTTTGCAGAATGAGTGCTGATGCCTGAAGAGGCTGCACCCAAATAAATTTCGCACAGTCAGCTATCAAGGCTGCTGCGCGGTCACCGTATGCAAGGTGTCCATGAAGGTCTGCAGATGTTCACCGCCCAGTGCCACTGCTTTGCGTGCATTGACTGCAGCAGCGGCCGGCTCATGCAACTCAAACTGCACTTGCGCCAGATTGTTGTAGGCGGTTGCGTAGTCAGGATGATCAATGGTCACACTGCGATAGAGTCCGCCGGCAGCGACCAGATCTTGTTCGGCATACTTGAGATTGGCATAGCCCATCAGCAGCATTCGATCATGCGGCCAGCGTTCGAGACCACTTAGATAGGCAAGAGCAACTACGCTGGCGGCATTGGTTTTTTCCATAGCCACTACCGCATTGAAATAGTGAACCGGGTCGGCATTGACCGGCATCACGCCTGGTGTGAGCACCAGCATGGCCCAGTATTTACTGCGCGCCCAAGTGTGCTCAAAAGTGGCTAATGAAACTTCATAATGCTCGATGAGCCCGGAGTTCATGATGACCTTGCCACGCGGCAGATCGAAGCCCGTCACCACGGCATAGTGCCAGCGTTGATACCAACTCAGACCCAGATTCTGCAGCACCAACACCGGCTGTCCGGCCGTCACTTCAGAAAAAATTGCGGCCATCGTCGGCGGAATTTCGTAAGCAACGCGCCCTTTGCTGCGGGTAGCGGCGATCATTTCGAATTGAAAGGAGCCTTTGCGTTCAGGCACATAAACAAGTGGCACCAATGCATCAGGCGTGACCGCCACACCACTGGCGCCCAGCATCATGGCCAGTGCAGCCGGGCCGCACTGGTAAGTTTCCTGCGCAAAAAACGGCACCTTGGCGAGCAGCACCGGTTTGGAAAAATTTGGCTGTGGCTGCTGCAACTGTGCCTGTTGTAACAACGCAGCAGACTGCGGGGCTGATATGCACCCCGTCAACAACAGCAACGCAAGTAGCGACACACACAAAGTGCAATATTTGCCGGACATCAGTGTTGGTTCTCCACTTGCGCTGCAGGCTATAACGATCAGACGCCGGGAAATACGTCAGTGACACCGGCTACATCCAGCAGAATGAAAATGACCAGCACTACCAGGATCACACCCAGCACACCTTCACCACCGGCAGGCAGTTCGCCCATTTTGTTGTGGATCTGCAACACCTGCGCATCGCTGAGGTTGTTGATGCGTGCATCAACGTCTTTGCTGTTGACACCGGCGTTTACCAAACCAGCGCGCACATCTTGACGGGCGAGAAAGGTTTTGACTTCATCGCGCTGGATCTGCATTTCGGATTCCACTGCCAGTTGGTCATTGCCTACTACGGCGGCAAACACGCTGGACTGCAGACTCATGGAGAGCATGGAGAAAATCAAAGTGTAGCTGGCGGTCTTGCGGAGCATTGTTGAAATTTTCATGGAAAGGTTCTCAGGTTGACTGGCATTTGCGGGAAGAAAATTGTTTTGTGATTGTTGCGTGTTTTTTCTCAAGCGTTCCGTGGAATCAGCAAAAACCAACTCCTGCGGAATACGCCGCAACATACAGACAATAAACACCCTGCTCCGTGCCCTGCCGAACATAGAAACTTACCCACGAGTGTTTATATGCGGCTCCCTACAGCGATTCGCGGAGAATCCGAAATGATCAAACTCAACCACATAAAATCAGTCATTGCCCTCAGTGCCACGGTTATCAGCCTTGCAGCGTGTTCAGCGCCGTCCAGACCGGCAACCCGTTACGAAGACAATCGCCAGGCCAGCTCACAAGACAATCGTCAATCCAGACAGTCCTCTGAACGTGCGCGCACACGCGAGTCTGACCGCCGCTGTGATTCGTGCGGCGTAGTGTCGTCCATTCACGTCGTTGAACGGGAAGGCCGTGGCACTGGCGTTGGTGCGGTAATCGGCGGCCTGATTGGCGGCGTGGCAGGACGTCAGGTAGGTGGCGGCACTGGCAGAGATGTGGCGACAGTTGCCGGCGTGATCGGTGGAGCAGTAGTGGGCAACAAGATCGAAGAAAACCGCAATGATGACGCCTACTATGAAATCACCGTTGATATGGAAAACGGCGGCCGCAGAACCGTCAGCACCGACTTCTCGGCAGGCCGCGGCATAGGCGTGGGCTCACGCGTGACAGTTTATGGAGATAACATCGAGCTGCGTTAAACTGCGCTCTTCACACCATGATGCGTAACCATGCCTCCCAGAAACCGCCAGTGCCTGCATTGCGGCATGCCGATGCCGGCAGTTGCCCTGCATATGGACAACCTGCCGCCGGTATTGCCTTGCCGCAAATGCGACCACAATGTTTATCAGCAGCATGACGGCAGCTGTCTGACCAGCGACATTGCCCACAATCGCGAAACCATCGACAAGGCCCTGCACAAGCTGGATGCCTTGTTGCTGGAGGGCTGGCAGGGTTATTACGAAAGCATCCGTCTCATCGTGGGCGGTGGCTTGATTCGCGAACAGATTCTTGGCCAGCTGCACTACTATCAAAAGCAGCACCGCTTATTGTCATTCAAGGAAGACAGCCCCAACCGGGGCGCCATTCTGGTCAGGCTGCGAGCTGCCTGATTTTCTGCTAAGTGCGGCATCGCACCGACACTGCATTCATACCAGCCTAAGGTTCGACTGCCCCACTCCCCTTGTTTTGCAATTGGGCAGAACAGGTAGCGGCAACTCACAGGCCTCGTCATGAAACTACCAAGCGCACAGCAGGGTCAAACTTGCACACCCGGCTCCACCACTGCCACGGCCAATGAAAAACAGCCGGCGGCACGCAAGAGCAACTGGCAACGCTATCTCGATGGTGACTGGAATCCGATGCGCAAGCCGTCGCCTGCGCCAACCGACGCGTCCGTTAAATGTAATTACTGAACGGAAGCAGGTTCATGACCACCAAGTGCCCTTTCATGACGACAGCTGCCGGCATACCGGTAGCTGACAACCAGAACTCACAAACTGCCGGACCGCGCGGGCCAGTGCTGATGCAGGATTTTCAGCTCATGGAAAAAATGGCGCACTTCAACCGCGAACGCATACCGGAGCGGGTAGTGCACGCCAAAGGGGCTGGTGCCTATGGCACTTTTACCGTTACCGCCGATATCAGCCGTTATACGCGCGCGAGCTTGTTTTCCAAGGTCGGCAACAGCTGCGAAATGTTTGGGCGTTTTTCTACAGTGGCAGGTGAGTCTGGCTACGCCGACACCACGCGCGACCCGCGCGGCTTCGCACTCAAGTTTTATACTGATGAAGGCAACTGGGATTTGGTGGGCAACAACACGCCGGTGTTCTTTGTGCGCGACGCGCTCAAATTTTCCGATTTCATTCATTCGCAAAAACGCGACCCGGCCACCGGCCTGCGCGACAACACCATGCAGTGGGATTTCTGGAGCCTGTCACCGGAATCCTTGCATCAGGTTACTACGCTGTTTTCTGATCGCGGCATTCCCGCCACGCTGCGTCACATGCACGGTTATTCCAGCCACACCTACAGCCTGTGGAACAAACGCGGCGAACGCTTTTGGGTGAAGTGGCATTTCAAAACCCTGCAGGGCATCAAGACGCTCACCAACGCGGAAGCCGCGAAAATTGCCGGCGAAGATCCCGACTACCATCGGCGCGATTTGCACAGCGCCATCGCGCGATTGGAATTTCCCAAGTGGAAAGTGCAGTTGCAACTGATGCCGGAGCTGGATGCCCAAACCTATCGCATTCATCCGTTCGACCTTACCAAGGTGTGGCCGCACCGCGATTACCCGCCGGTCGATGTCGGCATATTGGAGCTCAACCGCAATCCGCAAAA
>CANCGR010000066.1 GCA_947377625.1 Gammaproteobacteria bacterium
AAGTTGAAAACCGCCAACTTCGGCATTGCCGGTGATACCACCCAAGGCGTGCTGTTCCGTCTGCAGAATGGCGAAGGCCAGGGCTTCAGGCCGAAACTGGTCATGATGATGATCGGCACCAACAACACCGCCGCCAATCGTCCGCTGGAAATTGCCGAAGGTGTGGGTGCCGACGTGCTCGAACTGCAGAAGGACTTTCCGGACGCGAAAATCCTGCTGCTGGGCATTTTTCCGCGCGGCACACCGGTTGATCCGCGCCGTGCACAACTTGCCGAAATAAATACGGTAATTTCCCGCCTGCATGACGGCAAAAAAGTGTTTTACATGGACATCGGCAAGGTATTTCTCGATGCTGCCGGCGTGATTGGCACCGACATCATGAGTGACGGCTTGCACCCGACCGCCAAAGGCTACGAGCTGTGGGCCAATGCAGTAAACGGCAAAATCAACGAACTGCTCAAATAAAAAATCTGCGCAACATTACCCATTAAAAAGGAGAATTTTCATGAAAACCACCGTCCGCTTGTTTGCCGCTGTTGCTGTTTGCTCGTTGTTGTCGCCGCTTGCACTGGCACAAGTAAGCCTGAACTCAACTCGCGTAGCCGCTGTTGATCCTGTCAAGGTATCGCAGTTTTACGGCAAAGCGTTCGGCTTGCGTGAAGTCAACCGCATCAGCATGCAGGGCGGCAATGTCGAAATCTTCCTGAATTTCGGCAAGACCGACGCTGAAGCCAAAGCCAATGCTGCCGCCCAGATCGTCATCATGCATCGTGACGCCGATACGCTGGTTGACCCTGTGCCCCATGTCATTTTTGATGTAACCGACGTTAAAGCCACGGCCGCTGCCATCAAGGCTGCCGGCGGCACCATGACCACCGAACCGTTTGAATATGGCAAAACCGGCATCATGATCGGCATGGCCAAAGACCCTGCCGGCAACATGATTGAGATGCTGCAACAACCGAAAAAGTGATCGTGGTTTCTGGAACGAAACCGGAATAACAACATGCGGGGCTGCAAGGGGATGACAAGGTCCTTTTGCAGCCCCTTTTGTTTGCCCGCCGGGTCTTCCCTTCTGAAGACAAGCCCGAACTCCTGAAGGCGCCTTCTTCAACAAAATCAACAAAATACTAGACAATGCTTATAATCTGGGTAAGATCGTGACTCACACGGCTTGACCGTGACTGGCAAAACAACATCAACCGCTTGGCAGGACCCCCCGACATGCAAATCAAAATGTCTATTGCGCTTACTACGCTGGCGGTTTTGACCCTCGGCAATCCACTGCAGGCACAGACCCTGCTTGGTTCCCGCGCCTCCATGGAGCGCCAGCATCAGGAAGCAGTGAGCTACGGCTACACGTTCCTGGGCACACCGCAAGCAGTCAGCAACTTTGTCAGTGAAGGCCACTTGGTCAAAGTCACCGACAATCAATACATCGAACTGCATGATGTGTCCTATCCTTACTCCCGCCCGGAAGTAAAAATGTTTATCGAGCGGCTGAGCAACCAGTTTTACTCAACCTGCGGAGAGAAACTGGTAGTCACCAGCCTTACCCGCCCGATTGATGAACAACCTGAGAACGCTGCCAGCGATTCGGTTCACCCCACCGGCATGGCTGTCGACATGCACGTTCCCGCCAGCGCTCGCTGCCGTTCATGGCTCGAACGCACGCTGTTGTCGATGGAAGGCAGCGGCCTGTTGGACGTGACCCGTGAGCGACATCCAGCCCACTACCATGTGGCGGTCTTTACCCGCTCTTATGAAAACTTCATCGCCGCCCGTTCCACCAGCACTTCAGCGTCCCTGGCTCCTGAAACTGAAACAGCCATCGCGCCAGAAACAGAACAAAGCGCCAGCACCTACACGGTTCGCAAAGGCGACACGCTTGCCATCATCGCTGAACGTGCAGGAACTACCACTGCGAAATTGAAAGCCCTCAACGGGCTGCGCACAGTCAAGGTGAAGGCAGGCCGGATTTTGCAGTTACCAGCAAGCAATACTGCTGAGGTAGCGACTATTGCCAGCGACAGCCCGGCCGCAGTGACTGCTGCCAAAACTGGCGTCGCCGGCAAAAAACTTTCGCCAGCCATGATCACCGCCACGCAGGCTCGTGCCAAGGAAAGCACCACCAGCAATGCGGAGCTGAAACATCGCGTCAAACGCGGGGAAACCTTGTGGCGCATCGCCAATCGCTATGGCACCACTGCTGAGCACATCAAGCGCGAGAACGGCCTCAAGGATGACGTACTCAATCCTGGCCAAGTGCTGCGCATCAAGAGCACAGCACGCAACAGTGTGGCCAGCAATCCCTGATTCTCCATCCTGCCTGCCCGGGGTTGCATAACCCGGGTGCCTGCCTAGTTCAAATCACCTTCAAGCAAAGTGACCAGCGTTTGGGCATGCTCTGCCGTCTGTTGTCCGAGCGGGGTCAGATAGCCGCCATCCGGCAGCGTGATCATACCTTTGGCGTACAGCCTTAGTCCGGCCGCCACTTTGGCCGGATCAGCATCATGATGATGGATCTTGATACCTTGCTGGGTAGTGTTCAGATTGAACATGTTCAAAAGTTCCAGTTCTTCCAGCAATGCGGGAGTCAGTGTCATGTTAGCTATGATCCTTGATGTAGTTGCGTTCATATTCGCGTTGGGCATGATCTTGCTCCTTCTTGACCGAGTTGGCCGCTTTACGGGCAATGCCATGCGTGTAGCTGCGTGATTTCTGGGTGCTGATGCCCGGAGCCGACACCACACGCTCCAGCTCAAGTGCCTGGCAGGCAGGGCATACGGGAGTTTCGTTGTGTCTGACCAGTTTCTCGAACTCGTGTTGGCACTGGCGACATTTGTAATCGTAAATAGGCATTGTTTGGTTCCTGAACTGGCCAACGCTTCATGATGGATTTCTACCACAATCAGGCCACCATCGCGACCACTAACGAAATATGCACCAGGCTCTAACGCACTGTTGCCCGCATGGTCATGCGCTATAATCTGGTGACAACCGCGTAGGAAAAAAATGATGCAGGACGACTTGCAGCAACAATACCTGGCTTCGCTCACCGACAAAGTAGCCGAACTAAAGCTGCTGGTCAGGGATTTCCAGCAAGGCGACAAACTGACCGAGCCGAAGCTGCGCATGATGGCCCACTCGCTGCATGGCTCAGGCGCCACGTTCGGTTACCAGCAGATTTCCAATGTTGCCAGTGAAGCTGAACACGCCGAGCGCGGCGAACTTGTGGCCAAAACCAATGCGCTCATTGATCTGCTGGGCCAGGTCATCACGCTGTTTGCGCCGGCACCCGCCAATGTACAAGACATTCTGATCATTGATGACGATTCCGATTTTGCCGGCTGCATCATCGCAGGCTTTGCTGCACTGGGCGGCAAATACCGGATATTCCATGCACCCACCGCCACCAAAGGCCAGGAATACCTGGTCAAGCAACGCTTCGCGCTGATCATGCTGGATCTGGTGATGCCGGATCGTGATGGGCGCGATCTGTTGCGCGAAATCAAGAATGATTTCGACATCCCTACGCCGGTCTATGTGTTGTCGGGCATCGTAAAAGACCTGATCCGCGTGGAGTGCATGGCATTGGGCGCCGACAAGTTCATCAACAAGCCAGTCGATGTGGACGCACTGGTCGGCACCCTCGACAAAATGCTGCAGAAAGCCGTGAAGCGCGAACTCAGTCTGGTGCCCATTGGCAACGAGGTGAAGAGCGGCGGCAAGCAGGCTGATCCGCTGGTGAAAGTATCGGTATCAGGCATGACCATCATGATTGCCGAAGACGATGCGATGCAGGCCAACTTGATTCGCCAGCGCCTCATGAAAGAAGGCATGACAGTTGATGTAGCCGTCAACGGTGAGGAAGTGCTGGCCAATCTGCACGCCAAACCTTACTCACTGTTCATCCTGGATGTGAACATGCCAAAAGCGGATGGCTTTGAAGTGTTGCAAAGAATCCGCAAGGATACGATCACGATGCACACGCCAGTCATCATGCTTACCGCGATGGGTAGCGAGAACGACATCATCAAAGCCTATGATTACGGTGCCAACGACTACATCCTCAAACCTTTCTCGGCGATCCAGCTGGTGGCGCGCGTGAAGAGCCTGCTGAAAAAAACCAAGTGATTCTTGCCTCGCATACCAAGCCCGCCCTGCCTGCCAACCCGCTTTTGATCCGGCTGCTGATGCTGTGGTTATCACTGTTGCTGCCGACCTCACTGCTGGCTGCTGTCCCGGCGGTAACTGCCGCCAATCCGCCACCCGCGCAACTGCGCACTGTCAGCTATGACGGACGCAGTGTGGATGTACCAGTCGACAACCCGGGCAATCCGCTGGTGCTCATGCAAACCAGTGCCGGCAACATCGTGCTGGAATTGTTCCCGCAGGAAGCCCCGGAAACCGTCGCCAACTTTCTGGGACTGTCCAACGGCACCAAGGCTTTTATTGATCCTGTCACCGGCACGGAAACCATGCGTCCGTTTTATGACAACCTGGTTTTTCACCGCGTCGTCAGCGGCTTCATGATCCAGGGCGGCAGTCCGACCGGCGCCGGCGACGGCAGCCCCGGCTATAAGTTCAACGATGAAATCAGCGCGGTGAGTCTGGGCCTCGACAAGATGCTGGTGCTCGACAGCAATGGTGTTCCCAACGCGGTGCTCGGCATTCGCTCCCAGCAGGATTTCCAGCAACGCGTGCTGGGGCCGCTCTATCGCAGCCTGAACATTACCAGTCAGCAGCAACTGGATATCCGCCTCGCCGAAGTGGACCAGAAGCTGCGCGAGCTGAGTGTGCAGCAGAATCTGGAGATGCTGGGCTATCACTTTCGCAATGAACTGCAGTCGCACGCGCCGGTAAAAGGAGTGATTGCAATGGCCAACAGCGGCCCCGACAGCAACGGCTCGCAGTTCTTTGTCACGCTGGCGGATACGCCTTGGCTGACCGGCAAACACACAGTATTCGGCAAAGTGAGAATCGGCCAGGACGTGGTGGATGCCATCGGCAAGCTTGCTGTTGATGAAAGCTCGCGTCCGGTGCAACCGCTTGTCATCACTGCCATTCGCTCTTTGTAACAGTCTCACTTTTTCCGGTAAGCACGCCATGACAGATCACAAGAGCAGCAATGTAGTTTGGCAAGCCGGCAGGGTTGATCGTCAAACACGCCAGCAAATATTCAATCAGCAAGGTGCCACACTGTGGTTCACCGGCCTCAGCGGTGCCGGCAAATCCACGCTGGCGTTTTTGCTTGAGCATTTGCTGGTAGAGCAAGGCTTCAAGGCCTATGTGCTCGATGGCGACAACATCCGGCACGGGCTCAATGCCAATCTGGGTTTTTCTCCGGCTGACCGTGAAGAAAACATCCGCCGCGTCGGCGAAGTATCCAAGCTGTTTGCCGATGCCGGCATGATTGTGTTATCGAGTTTCATTTCGCCTTATCGCAAGGATCGCGCACTGGTACGCGAGCTGCATCAGGCGGCAGCCTTGCCCTTTCTGGAAATTTTCATCGACACTCCGCTTACTGTGTGCGAAGACCGCGATCCCAAACAGTTGTATGCGAAAGCGCGGCGCGGCGAGATCAAGGATTTCACCGGCATCAATTCACCTTATGAAATCCCTGAAGCACCGGAAGTCCACATCCAGCATGGCTCCACTCCTGCGCAACATGCCGAGCAAGTGCTGAGCTATCTGCGAGCACATCAGATCCTGCAGCGATAAAACATGCCTGTTTTATCCAAGTGAAATGACTCGCGCACAGCCATCGTTATTTGTGCGACTCGTGCGTGTATTAAAGTATGCGGCGCTGATAAGGCGGCATCGATGACAGAATGGCCCGGCCGTAGGAGCGCGTCATCAAGCGTTCGTCGAGAATGGTGATAGTGCCGGTATCACTTTCACGCCGCAGCAAACGTCCGCTGGCCTGAATCAGTCGTAAACAAGCCTCCGGCACGCTGATCTCCTGGAACGGATTGCCTCCCTGCCCTTTGACCCAATCACCGAGAGTGGCATCAATCGGATCATTCGGCACCGGGAACGGGATCTTGGCGATCACCACATGCGTGCAATATTCACCCGGTAAATCGATACCTTCTGCCATGCTGGCCAGCCCGAAAATGACATTGTTGCGGCCGGCATCCACTGCTGCTTTGTGCAGACGCAACAACTCCTGTTTGGAATAGTCATCCTGCGCCATCACTTGCTGGCGGAATTCCGTTGGCAAGCCTTCCAGCACATCCAGCAGCTGCCGGCGTGAGCTGAACAGCACCAGTGCCCCCAGCTCTTTGGTCAATAATTGCGGCAGTATTTTGATGATGGCCTGGGTGTGTTCCTGCGATTTGGAAGGATCAAAGCCGCTCTTGGGGACTTGCAGCACGGCGGCTTCATGATGACTGAAAGGACTCTGGATCACCTGGCAAGAACTGCTGTCCGGCAAACCACAACGCTTGCGCAGAAAATCGAACGAGCCCAGCGTAGTCAGCGTGGCGGAAGTGAGTACTGCGCCGAAACAACTTTCCCACAAGTAATCCTGCAGGGAACCCGCCGCCAGCACCGGACTGACGGCAACCGTGATTTCCAGTTCATTACCGAATTCACGGAAGGTCAGCCAGCGCGCTTCAGGCACCGACTTTTCATTGTCACTGCGCGAGAAATGCAGGCAACATGCGGCCGCTTTTTCAACGCGTATCTGCGCACTGCCGAACAAGGGAAACCACAACTCGGCCTGCTGCCGCTCCACTTCACCGCCTTCCGTTTCCAGTGCAGCTTTCAACAGATCATTGATCTTGGCCAGTCGGGAAGCGAGCTCAATAAAATCCACCGACATGCCATCGAACAGTTCGCGCAACGACAGCTCCACGATGCCGCCATTGAAGACATACTGCAGCGTGCCACCGTCGGCCGAGGCTGATTCCGCCTTGTTGGCATAGTCACGCACCAGCCCAAACTGCTCATTAAGATGATTACGGGCGCGCTGCGATAACAGCGCCGCTTCTTCCAGCATGCCGGTGAAACGGTTGGGCGTTGGCACTTCCTGCTGCAGCCGCGTCAGGATAGTCGCGAACTGTTCCAGCCATTTGCCGGTACTGTTAAGCCGCAACTGATGCGAAAAATGCGAGAGGCTCTTGCCGGCCAACTGGTGGGCTTCATCGAAGATGTAAATGCTGTCGGCGGGCGCCGGCAGAATCACGCCGCCACCGAGCGCCAGATCCGACAGAACCAGATCGTGATTGGCGATGATGCAATCGGCTTTCAGCAAACCTTCGCGGCTCTTGAAATAACAGCAACTGGAAAAGTACGCACAGCGCGAGCCTGAGCATTGCCCAGCCTCTACTGCGACTGGCCTCCACTGGTCTTCTTCCATGACCTGCTTCCAGTCATCGCGATCACCTTGCCATTCACCTTTGCCGAGCGCGTCCAGCATGCCTTCATACAAGCCACGATCGAGATCAGCCGGGTCCTGCAATTCCACCTTGAACAAATCGCGCATCGCATCGCTGCTGCTGTTGGCGCGCAGTGCGTTGTCGAGCTTGGCCAGACACAAATAACGTCCGCGCCCCTTGGCCAAGGCATAGGTGAATTGCAGGTCACAGTTTTGCAACAGATCAGGAATGTCCTTGAACAGCACTTGTTCCTGCAAGGCCACGGTGGCGGTGGCGATGATGAGTTTTTTGTCGAGCGCTTTGGCTACCGGCAACGCCGACACCAGATAGGCCAGCGTTTTACCGGTGCCGGTACCGGCTTCCACCACGCATACGCCCGGCTCAGCGGAGGCACGCCGACCATCGGCATCGCAGTTCACCTGCGTGAGTGTTCTGGCAATGGCTGCAATCATTTGTTTCTGGCCGGCACGCGTCTGCAGTTGCTTGTTCTTGATCAACTGTGAATAGCTGGCCTGGATGTGTTGCTTCAGTTCATCCGACAACATGAATGGTGGATTCCAAAGCTGTGCGGGAGTCGATCAAGACTGCGCAGATGCATGATCAAGCGCAATCCGGCGCAAGAGCGGATTGGCATACATCTGCAGGATATACGGATGCAAATGTTCCGGGGCTGCCTGCAAGCGCTTGCCAAACTCAATGCGTTTGGCTGCCAGCACTGCTTCATGCACCCCGCACAGCGGCAGCATGCGCGAGAGATCGACAGCAGCAGGCTGCAACAACTCCAGCGCGACCAGATTGGAAGCATGCAGTCGGTAATTGCCGACAATCTGGTTATCAATGGCGTCCACCACCTGCTCCGCCAGCGCGTCAGCCGGCACCTGCACGGGCATACCGAAACTGACATGCACCGCGCCTTTGTTGCCGATGATGCCGGTGAGGATACTTTGCACGTCGCTGTTCTCGTCCTTGATGAAGCGTCCTTGCGTTGCGACTGCATGCAGTTCGCCGGCCTTGGCCACATCGCAAGGATCATATTCGTAGGAGATCGCCACCGGCACAATGTTGAGCGCGTTGATCGCTACCGGCAGCGACAATTTGTTGCTGCTTTCGCGCCCAGCCATGTGCAGCATCTTGATGATGGCGGATTCAGTTTTGTCGATGCCATCTTTGGCGCGGCCTTCGCGTTGAGCTATCCACACATTCTGGCCAGTGTTGATGCAATGGCTGATATAGCCCGATAACTGTTTGCTGGCGGCCAGCTTGTCGCGCCCCTGCAGCCCACGCTTGACGATGAAACTCTTGTTGAGCTTCATAAGCTTGCTCAGGAACGGGCGTTTCAACAGGTTGTCGCCAATGGCGATCTGCAAGGTGTCGAAATGGTGGTGGTACAGCATGTAATTGACCAGCGCCGGGTCCATCGAAATATCGCGATGGTTGCTGATGAACAAATAAGCGCTCGATGCGCTTAAATGTTCCAGCCCGCTCTGGACCAAGCCGGTAGTGGTGGTTTCAATCAGTTTGTCGAGGTATTGCTCAATGATGACCTGCACATCGTGAATGGTATTGGCATGACGCAATTGCTGCCGCAACCTGGACTGCACCAGTTTCGCGACCGGCCCGGGGAACCAGCGATAGGCTCTGGGGAAATTGAACTTGCCCAGTGCACGCGACAACT
>CANCGR010000067.1 GCA_947377625.1 Gammaproteobacteria bacterium
ATCAATCCCAGCAGCGCGATCACACAAAACCCGGCACCTGCATAGAAAGTAAACGCGGCGCCCAGTTGATCCCACAACAAACCCGCCACACTGCTTGCCAGCAACATCGCAATGCCGCTGACCAGATTGAAAACACCAAAGGCCGTGCCGCGCAGATCCGCTGGCGCGGTGTTGGCTACCATGGTCGCCAACAAGCCTTGGGTAATGCCCATGTGCACCCCCCAAAGCGCCACTCCTGCAAGCACCGTCATCCAGTGGTTGTTGTGCGCCAGCACCAGGTCAGCGGCCAGCAATACGACAAGGCCCCATGCCAGCAGCGCCTTATGGCTCACGCGATCAGACAGTTTGCCGAATGGATAGGCAGAACTTGCGTAAACCACATTCATCGCCACCATCACCAGCGGCACCAATGCCAGTGGAATGCCGGCTTGTTGGGCACGCAGCACCAGAAAGGCTTCGCTGAACCTTGCCAGCGTAAAAACGCCGCCGATACGCACCACCGCCCAATAAGAAGAACTGAGGCGATTGAGGTTGGCGCGGCGGATCGGATTGGTTTTGATTTCACCTTCATGCTGAGCGGGTTCACGCACGCCGACTATCAACAACGCTACTGCCATCAGGCCAGGAATAACGGCGACCCAAAACACAGCGCGAAAATCGTTGGCCCACAACAACATCAACCCTGCGCCGATCAGAGGGCCTGCAAAGGCACCGACAGTATCGAGCGATTGCCGCAGTCCGAACGCAGCACCACGCATGTCGGCAGGCGCAATATCGGCAACCAGGGCATCACGCGGCGCACCACGCACTCCTTTGCCAATGCGGTCAAGAAAGCGTGCCGTGAGCACGAAGCCAAGCGAGGGGGCCAACGCGAATAAAGGTTTGGTAAAGGCGCCCAGTGCGTAACCGATAACTGCCAGTAACTTGCGCTTGCCCAAGTAGTCGCTCAGCACACCGGAGAAAATCTTGACGATCAGCGCCGTGGACTCTGCGACACCTTCGATCAAGCCAACGGTAAAAGCACTGGCTCCCAACACCCCCACCATAAACATCGGCAGCAGGCTGTGAATCATCTCGGAAGAAACGTCCATCAACAAACTGACCAGGCCCAACATCCATATACCGGCGGGGATGCGTGACAAAGTGTTGGTGCCCATGGCCTTGTTCATTTGTCAGTACTCCCATGCAGGTGGGGCCAAAACACCCACGGTGAGCTAGAATAGCCAAAAACCCAAAGGGATACCCCTATGGCCTCGACCATTCTCAGCTCCAATGCCAGCGCCTGCACGCACGGCTTCATCAAGGCATCCTGCTCCGACTGCAACCTGAAAGGATTGTGCCTGCCGATTGCCATGGACATTGGCGACATCGACCGTGTCGACAAAATCATTCAGCGTAGCCGTCCACTGCATGCCGGCGATCATTTGTATCGCACCGGCGATGTGTTCCGCTCCATTTATGCAGTGCGCTCCGGTTCGATCAAAACCTATCTGGTCGACGAAGATGGCATTGAGCAAGTAACCGGATTCTTTTTGCCGGGTGAAGTGCTGGGCTTCGATGGCATCGGCACCCATTCGCATGGCTGCAACGTGTTGGCGCTGGAAACTTCATCGGTGTGTGAAATCCCGTTTGAACGTCTGGAAGAACTCTCGCTGCAGATCCCGACCTTGCAGCACCACATGTTCCAGCTGATGAGCAAACAAATCGAAAGTGACCATCAGATGATGCTCACGCTCAGCAAGAAAAATGCGGAAGGTCGCATTGCCACCTTGCTGCTGAGTCTGTCGCGGCGCTATGCCCGCCGCAACCTGTCGGCGAACGCCATGCGCTTGCCGATGTCGCGCATGGACATGGGCAATTTCCTCGGCCTCACCATCGAGACTGTCAGCCGCACACTCAGCCGTTTGCACAAGGAAGAGGTGATCAGCGTTGATGGTCGCGAAATCGTGCTGAAAAATCACGAGCGGCTCGACGAGTTGTGCCACCAGTTGCAGTAAGCCTTTTGCTGTAAATCAAGCCAAGACCAAATCAGCATTGTGCCACCTGCACCGCAGCGCCCAGAATTCCCGCTCGCGTGCAGGAGGCTCTCATGATCGCTGCCAGTCCGGTTCAACAAATTACTCCACAGCTCATTCCGGGCACCTATATTTTTGACGGCCGCATGGCGATGAAGGGCTACAACCTCAATCGCATGTGCTATTCGTTCAATTCCGCCGACAACCGCAAAAAGTTCAAGGCGTTCCCGGAAGCCTATTGCCACAGTTACCACCTCACGCGTGAACAGGTTCACGCAGTAACCGATCTGGACGTGCTGCGCATGTTGCAGCTGGGCGGCAACATCTATTACCTGGCCAAGCTGACCGGCATCTATGGCATGACGGTGCAGGATTTGGGTGCGCAACAAACCGGGCTTTCACTCGACGAATTCCGCGCGATGCTGGCGTCGCAGGCTTAACAGGCAGCTCAACATGGCACGCATCATTGGCGCTCTTGCTTCTTCCCACATTCCTTCAATCGGCAATGCCATTTCCAATGGCAAGCAGGAAGACGCCTACTGGAAACCTTTTTTTGATGGCTATAAGCCGGTGCTGCAATGGCTGGATAAGGAAAAGCCGGACGTGGCAATTGTGTTGTACAACGATCACGGCCTAAATTTTTTCCTGAACAACCTGCCGACCTTTGCGGTTGGCGCTGCGGCAGAATACATCACGAAGGATGAAGGCTGGGGCCTGCCGGTATTTCCGCCGTACAAAGGCTATCCGGAAATGTCGTGGCACTTGATTGAAAGCCTGATTGAACAAGAGTTCGATATTGCGATGTGCCAGGAAATGGCCATGGATCACGCCTTCATCAACCCGATGCGGCTGTTCTGGCCTACTGAAAATCCGCCTGCCATCAAGACCATCCCGGTGGCCATCAATACCGTGCAGTTCCCTTTGCCCCGCCCCGCCCGCTGTTATGCCCTTGGCAAGGCCATCGGCAACGCGGTGGCATCCTGGCCCACCGACGAGAAGGTAGTCGTTATCGGTACTGGCGGGATGTCACACCAGCTCGACGGCGAGCGTGCCGGTTTCATCAACAAAAAGTTTGATGAGATGTGCATGCAAGCCCTGCTCAATGACCCGGAAAAACTGGCGAAATTCAGCAGCCTGGAGCTGGTGCGCGAGGCGGGGGCCCAAGGGGCGGAGATCATCATGTGGCTGGCGGCACGCGGTGCACTGCACGGCAGGGTCAGCCAGATTCACAGCAGTTATCACATCCCGATTTCCAATACGGCTGCAGGAGTTTTGGCACTGGCGAACCATTAGCCAGCATTCGACTATGGCAGCCGTTTCCCGGCACAATGGCTGCCATGACAATCCCTGTTCGCTATTGCCTCTCGCTGCTCCTGCTGCTTGCCTTGCCTGTACCTTTGATGGCGCAGTCGGCCCCCGCCCGCATCGTTAGCATGAATGTGTGCACCGATCAGTTGCTGCTGCTGCTGGTCGATAAAGGCCGCATTGCTTCGCTCAGTTATTTTGCCACCAATCCTGCTTACTCAAGCCTCGCCGCGCAGGCGCAGCAGGTGCCCGCCAATCGCGGTCAGGCTGATGAAGTGATGGCACTGCAACCAGACTTGGTGCTGACCAGCGCGTTCAGCGCCAGCTTTGCTGCTTCGGTGTTGCAGCGCTTGCAACAGCATGTTGAAAGGCTCGGCTTTGCCGGCACGCGCGAAGAAGTATTCGCGCAAATCGCACAAGTGGCGGCGTGGACAGGCAGCGCTGCCCAAGCCGCTGTAATGATTGAAACCACTCGTTCGCGCATCGCCGATAGCGCTCAACAACTGCAACCCTTGTTGGCTGGCAAGAAAGCAGTGTTCCTGAGCAGCAACGGCATCGCCTTTGGCACAGGCACGCTGCAGGATGACTTTCTGCACAGCATTGGCATGCGCAACGTGGCAGCCGAAGCAGGTTTATACGGGCCGGCACCACTGCCGCTGGAATTATTGTTGGCGGCTGCGCCGGACTACATCATCAGCGAGCCGCGCGGCTCGCTTGATCAACAGCTGGCGCATCCGCTGTTGCTGCATCCAGCCTTGCAAGATCTGCATCCGCGCAGCCTGACGTTGCCGGAGCGCTGGTTTGACTGTGCTGGCCCGTGGTTGGCCGATGCCTATGCCAGTGTAGCTGAGCAAGTAAGAGCGCCACTATGAAGCCGGCATTGCTGTTCCTTTATGTATTGGTGGTCGTGCTATGGCTGCTTGAGTTGGGTAGTGGTGCATCGGGCATCAATGTGACTGCTGCATTCAGCGATTGGTGGCATGGCACCAACAGCGTGGCGCGCATCATTTTGTTTGAAGTGCGCTTGCCGCGCGCGATGCTGGCATTATTGGCAGGCGCTGCGCTGGCGATCAGTGGCGCAGCTTTACAAGGCCTGTTGCGCAATCCTTTGGCCAGCCCTGACATCCTCGGCATTTCCCAGTCGGCTGCGTTGCTGGCAGTAGGCGTGTTGTATTTCGGATTTTCCCAACTCGCGTGGTTTGTGTTGCCGTTGGCGGCGCTGAGCGGTGCGGCACTTGCCGTGTTGTTGTTGCTGCAACTGACGCGGCGACTGGCCAGTGCGCAGTCACTGATACTTGCCGGCATTGCACTGACGGCATTGACCAGTGCGCTCACCACCTTCGCGCTGAACTACGCACCCAATCCTTATGCCTTGCAGGAAGTGTATTTCTGGATGCTCGGCTCGGTTGCCAATCGCAGTATTGCTGAAGTGTTGCTGGCGCTGCCGTTTTTTATCGTGGGCACTGCACTGTTGATCAGTAGTAGTCGTTGTCTGGACGCGTTGAGCCTGGGCGAAGACACCGCTGCCACGCTCGGGTTTCCACTGTCAAAATACCGCTGGCGCTTGATCGTCGGCGTGGCCTGCAATGTAGGTGCAGCGGTGGCGGTGAGTGGCAGCATCGGTTTTGTCGGATTGATTGTGCCGCATGTTTTGCGTCCCTTGGTGAAGTCGCAACCCGGCCGATTGCTGTGGTGGAGTTTGCCCGGTGGCAGTGCCTTGGTGCTGCTGGCCGATGTGTTGGTGCAGCACTTGCCCGGCACGCAGGAACTGCAGCTGGGGGTGTTGACCGCGCTGCTGGGCGCACCGTTCTTTCTGTATCTGTTACTCAAGCAGCGGAGCTAAGGTGATGACGCCGTTATTGTCAGCACACGAACTCTCTATACAAACTACCGACAAACGGGTGCTGCTGCAGCCCACTTCGCTGCAAGTGCACAGCGGCGAAGTCGTTGGCGTCATTGGTGCCAATGGCGCCGGCAAATCAACGCTGCTGAAAGCATTGGCCGGCATCAGAGCTGTGCACAGTGGCCACGTGCTGTTGGCAGGGCAAGCTGCGCACAGTTTGAATCCTGTGCAACGTGCGCATATACAAGGCTATCTTGAACAACGCCCCGTGCTGCATTGGCCGATGCAAGTGCAGCAGGTAGTCGCACTCGCCCGGCTTGCGTTTGGTGATGGTGACTTGCCAAGCGGTACTGCCGCCATTGCACAAGCGCTGGCAGCAACGGCAATGACTGAATTTGCGCAGCGCGATTTCCCGCACTTGTCGGAAGGCGAAAAACTGCTGGTGAATCTGGCGCGTGTGCTGGCTGGCGAACCCAAACTATTGTTGGCCGATGAACCCACCGCTGCGCTTGATCCAGCGCATCAGCACCGGGTGATGCAGCTGCTGCGTCAACGTGCACTGGCCGGCATGGGTGTAATGGTGGTGCTGCACGATCTGACACTGGCGGCACGCTACTGTGATCGCTTGTTGTTGTTGCATGAAGGCGCGCTGGTTGCTCAGGGCCTGCCTGCGGCAGTGCTCTCCACTACCAATTTACAAAACACTTTTCAGATTGATGCTGTGCTGGATACCACCACTTGCACCGTTATCATTCGCAGCAATTCCAGGTAACACGCGCATGGATACACTCTTCTATCTGCTATCAAAACTTGCGTGGAGCCTGGCGCAGCCTGATGCACTACTGCTTTATTTGCTGATGCTGTGCTGCTTTCTGCTGTATCGCAACGCGATCAAGCTGGCGCGCCGCTTGCTGACTTTCGTGTTGGTGCTGTTAATTATCGTGGCTTATTTGCCGCTGGGTTCATGGCTCTACGCCCCGCTCGAGCATCGCTTTGCTGCCAACCCTCCACTGCCGGCAGCTGTCGACGGCATCATTGTGCTGGGCGGCGCGCTGGACCCTGTGCTGAGTGCCTATTGGCAACAGCCCGAACTCAGCGATTCGGCGGAACGTCAAATTTCCTTCGCGACACTCGCGCACCAGTATCCCGCTGCCAAGCTGGTGATGACCGGTGGCAACGGTAGCCTGATCGACAATGAACTGCGCGAGGCAGATTACGTAGCGCAGTTCTTGCAGCAGTTACAGGTTGATAGCTCGCGTTTGCTGGTCGAGCGTGAGTCCCGCAATACCTATGAAAACGCAGTAAACAGCAAGTTGCTGGTAAACCCGCAACCGGGTGAAGTGTGGATACTGGTCACCTCGGCCGGCCACATGCCGCGCGCAAACGGGGTTTTCTGCAAACTGAACTGGCAGGTATTGCCATGGCCGGTGGACCATACGACTTCACCTGCCGGCCTTACACCAGGTTTTAATCTAAGCGGTAATTTGCAGCAACTCAGCTTTGCGCTACATGAATGGTTAGGTCTGATGGCTTATTATGCCTCCGGGAAAACCACCGCACTGCTTCCCTCTCAGTGCGCTCTTTAGAACCTGGAATTCAACCCTGGAGCATCAATGAGTATCTGGAAAAAGCCGGCCTCTATTGCCGCTGTGAACGCCCTTTGCATTGGCACGATGTGTGAACATATCGGCATCGTCATCACCGAGATTGGCGATGATTTCGTGCGCGGCACCATGCCGGTCGACGCACGCACGCAGCAGCATATGGGCATCGTCCACGGCGGCGCGTCGGTGGCACTGGCGGAAACGCTGGGCAGCATCGGCTCCACCTTGTGCTGCCCCGAGGGCTTTCACATCGTCGGCCTCGATATCAACGCCAACCACCTGCGTGCCGGCAAGCCTCCGTTACTGACCGGCACTGCGCGTCCCATCCACATCGGCAGCTCGACGATGGTGTGGGAAATCAAGATCACTGATGCCGACGACAAGCTGATGTGTATTTCCCGCCTGACCTGTGCGGTGTTGAAGAACCGATGAGCACCTTGGCAAGCAGCCAGTTAGTCCCCTGCAAACGCGGCACTCTGCCGCTGGATAACGCTGCCTGCACAGAATTATTGCACGAGCTGCCGGCATGGTCGGTGGTGCAGGAACAAGGCATGCCGCAATTGCACTGCACTTTTACTTTCAACAATTTTGTCGATGCGCTTGGCTTCGCAAACGCCGTGGGCGCACTGGCGGAAACGGCCAACCATCACCCTGCGCTGTTGATTGAATGGGGCAAGGTGGATGTACATTGGTGGACACACACCATCAAAGGGCTGCATCACAATGATTTTGTCATGGCGGCCAGAACGGATGCCGCCTTCAGCGAGGCGACATGAGCTCTGACTTCAGGGATTTGTTCGGCAAGCTGCTGCGGCTGCCCTCAGTCAGCTCGGCCAATGCAGCCATCGACATGGGCAACCGCAATGTAGTGGAGCTGCTGGCGAATATATTCAGCGATCTCGGTTTTACTTGCGAGTTGATGCCGCTGCCGAATCAACCAAACAAAGCCAACCTGATCGCCACCTATAGCAGCGGCCCCGGCGGGCTGGTGCTGGCAGGCCATACCGATACCGTGCCGTTTGATGAAGCACTGTGGTCGATGAACCCGCTGCAACTGACCGAGAAGGATGATCGTCTCTATGGCCTTGGCAGCACCGACATGAAAGGTTTCTTCGCACTGGTGCATGCGGCAGTGCAGCCGATGCTCGATCAAAAATTCAAAGCGCCACTGATTATTCTTGCCACTGCCGACGAAGAAAGCTCAATGGAAGGGGCGCGTGCGCTGGTGCAGCAAGGTCGCTCGCTCGGCCGCTATGCATTGATTGGCGAACCCACCGGCCTCAAGCCGATCAACCGTCACAAAGGCGTATTGATGGAGCGGCTGCAGGTACAGGGCCAGAGCGGTCATTCGTCAAATCCTGCGCTCGGCAAAAATGCACTGGAAGCCATGCACGAGATGATTGCCGCGCTGCTGGGTTTTCGCACGCAACTGCAGCAGCGTTTTCATGATTCACACTTTGCAATCGACGTGCCCACGCTCAATCTGGGTGTGATTCACGGCGGTGACAATCCCAACCGCATCTGTGGCCACTGTGCGCTCGAATTCGATGTGCGCATGCTGCCCGGCATGCACAGCGCTGAAGTTCGTAATGACATTCGTGCACTGATTGAACCCATTGCCTGTCGTCACCAAGTGCAATTCACCTACACACCGCTGTTTGCCGGTGCCGAAGCCTTTGCCAACGATCACTCGGAACTGTTGCAGGTGTGTGAGCAATTGACCGGCAGCAGTGGTCAGAGTGTGGCGTTTGGCACAGAAGCGCCTTTCCTGCAGCAGCTCGGGCTCGACACCATTGTGCTCGGCCCCGGCAGCATCAATGTGGCGCACCAGCCTGATGAATACATGGCGCTGGATCAGGTGCAGCCGTGTGTGCATTTGCTGCAATCACTGATTAAGCGCTTCTGTCTTTAGACCCACTAACGCTAAAATAGTGCGCTTTTTCCCGGCCTGACCTTCGAGGGGGCACCGATGGATGTGATCGACAGCAAGCAATATGTCAGTTGGTTCCGCCAATCGACTCCCTACATCAATGCCTATCGCGGCAAGGTGTTCGTCATCCTGTTGCCCGGCGAAGCCATCGGCCACGACAATTTCTGGAACATCGCGCACGACATCACGCTGCTGAACAGCCTGGGTGTGAAGCTGGTGCTGTGCTTTGGCGCCCGCGCGCAGGTCGACGTGGCTTTGGGGCGTGCCGGCATGGCTACGCAAACGGCCGACATCATCAGCCACGAAGTCCACAACAATGT
>CANCGR010000068.1 GCA_947377625.1 Gammaproteobacteria bacterium
GCGCAGCACATCGCCCGCTTTGGCATTTGCCAGAAAAGCGAAATGCGTATCCCGATGAGCGGCCAGCACCGTGGTGCCGAGGCCGGGCAATGCTGAGCCTTCCAGCACGCCCGGACCAAAGGCCAGACTGGCGCCTGCTGCTGATGCCAAAACATAAGTGCTGTGCCATGCGTTGTGTTGATGCCATTGCAGTTGCAGCACAGGCCACGTGTCGGCCCACCGCCAGGGTTTGTGGTGAAGCTCTGGCATCTGCAAGGTTTGTTGCCATGCGTGTTCGATCAAGCGTTGCGCCACTACCGCTTTGGCGGCAATCGTCAGGGCGGCGCCAAATTGCCAGAGGCTCAGCATAAGAGCGCACGCGGTGACGATTGCCGGTAAACGGGCGCGATAAAACGCAGCGAGCTTAGTCATGCCATTCCTTGTGTCGCAACTGGCGATAGATCAGTGCCATTGCCAGCAAGCCCCACCACAAACCCAGCAAGAAATGACGATCAAGGCCAGTGGCTGTACGCGGGTAATTCAACTGCAGGCTTTGGTGTCCCATCTCGCTGGCCAGTTCCTGACCGGCTGGCGGTTGATTGCGCACCGCTGCGCTTTGCACAGGCGAAGCGCCAGGCCTGCTCACGGCAGTTTCAGTCGCTACAAAACTCGTATAGGGCGACAGTAATTGGTAGGGCAGTGCAACAGCCAACACGTCGTTGCGTACTTGTGCGGCATCGATGCCGGTGCGCAAGCTGTCCTGCAGTGTTTCAATTTTTTGACGCGCCCAATAAGCGGCCAGTGCTGAATCATTGAGGCGATTGTTGGCAGCCGGTGGCAGTGAGCTGAGTTTTAGTTGACGTTCCCAGCGTTGGCCGGCCACCAGGCCACTCACGCTGAATTCACTGGTGGCAGGCAGCATGCCGTCGAGGCGGGCGATGACAAACACCGGTTCCCCTGCATAAAGATCCGGCACTCGCGCCGGGTAGAACTCGGCAACAACACCCGCCGGCCACTGTATTTTGGCATCAAGCAGCACTGCATGTTCGAGTTTGTAAAGCAGCGTCTCCATGCGCGGTGCAATTTCATCAAGGGTGCCGACATGGGTATAAGTACCGCGCCCGGTTTCAGCAGCTTTACGCATGAAATAACTGTTGGGTGCCGAACCGATGCCAATGGTGAACAGCCGTGTTTCACCGAGCTTTTGTTTGATCATGGCAAGGATGGCGTCTTCATTACCGACGCTGCCATCAGTGACAAACACCACTTGCTTGAGCAGCGCCGTTTCAGTATTAGCGGCCGGAGTTTGAACAAGCGCCTGCGCCAAGGCCGGATAGATTTCGGTGCCGCCGCCCGCTGCCAAATTGTGAACAAAGTTCTGCGCGAAGCGGATGTTGTAGGCATTGGCCGGCAGCGAGACAGGAAACAAGCTGCGATAGTTGCTGTTGAATTCAATCACATTGAAATAGTCATCACCCTGCAAACGGCTTAGTGCCAGCTCGACACTTTGCCGCGCAGCTGCAATTGAGGTGCCTGCCATCGAGCCAGAGGTGTCGAGCACGATAATGAGTTCGCGTGGCACATGCGGCAGCGCGGCGCTCACTTGCGGTGGCAGCAGCATCAATTGCACAAACGTGGCGTCACCCACGCTGTCATAAAACATTGCAGCTTGTGGTGCCGAGCCTGCTTGTGGTTCCCATTCAAGTTCAAAATCGCGATCCATCGCAGTGCCAGTGTCTTGCAACGACAGCTGGAATTCGCTGTTGCCAGTGCCCAGCGCTTTTTTCTGCACCTTGTGTGAAGCACTTTGGACATTGCTCACCGGCAAGCCGGCTTGCAGATGCACAGTCAAGGTCAGTGGATTGCTGGCTGAAGGCGGCAAGTACTGCGGCGTAATCGCGTCGGCATCTGCCACTGCCGTAGTGGGCAACGCCCAGTGGTTGGGTGCCGCAAAGCTTTGGGCAGAAAGACCGGTGAGCGGTGTGCCGGGGATATAGCGCGGCGTCACCGTCATCGGAAACCGCAAACTGAAATGACCACTGTCGTAATGCACCGCCTGAATGTATTGGAGTTCCACGGTCACGGTTTCACCCGGCGCAATGTTGGCGACTTTCTGCGTGAACAGATTCGGGCGCTGCTGTTCTACCAGCGCCGCCTTGCGACCTTCACGCTGTGCTTGTTGATAGATCTCCCGCGCCACGCCGCGCTCATGGATTTCACCGACGATGACACGTTCATCCAGCAACAGCCGCAGCTTGTTGACGGCACTGTCTTCCGGCAACGGAAACACATAGGTGCCTTCCTGCCAGTCGGGGCTGTCGTTGGTAAAGGACTGCCGCAGCCGCACGCGATTGCTCAGACCGCTGATGTCCATGCTGACGTCAGTGTTGAGCAGCACTGCTTGTTGTTGCTCACCGTTGGCCGATCGCAGCAGCAGCTGGCCGTTTTTAGCGGTGGCTGCAGTTTGCGCAAACGCCGGCGAAGCCAGCAACAACGACAATAAACCCGCAAGCTGCAAGCGACGGTTGCAGCTTAGTGAATGGAGTGTATGACGATAGTAATCAGAGAAACGAAAGTGCTTTGCTTGGTCCATGGCAGACTCCCTTTTGATGGAGCCGCTATCAAACCAGGCAAAGCGGGCGTGGCACTGCTGCAATCAGGCCAAGGTGAAGAACAATTGTGGCAAAGCCGGGGCAGAGGCCATTCGGGTAGAGCCGGGACTCAATCCCGCAACAGAAACGTCAGCATGAACAGCACCAATTTGAAGCCAAGCAACTTCAAACCCTTGCGGGCCTCACTGGGTTTGAGCCGTGCCACCATCGGCATGGCACCAAACACCTTGCCTTTGATTATCAGTTCATTGCCTTTGCGTTCGATGGCGCTGACTTCCATCAGCACGCTGTTGTCCTGCGCGTAAAGTTTCATGCTTGCGGGTTCCGTACTGCTTGCTCAGAAAAGGGTAGGGCTTGTTCTATCAATGTTTAGCCAGTTTTTAGCCAATGGTGATCTTGCGCGGGAACTGCGCATAGTTTTCCCAGCGAGTCGGCTTCTCGGGCATTTGCTCGGGCGTGGCCTGCACCTGGCCGTTGACGTCGATCACGCGTGACACCAGCGTATGCTCACCGGCTTTGGCGTTTTCCCATTTGTAGGTGAACAGCTTCCACGAATATTTGTTGGCTTTGGGGTCGAGCGTGGCGGCCTGCCATGGCCCGCCATCGATGCTGATTTCCACTGCGCGCAGCGGCGTGCCGTCGTTGAGCACAAAGCCGGTGAGGTTATGGGTTGTGCCTGATTTGGTCACCCGCACTATCGACGACTTCAGTCTGATTTTAGTCACTGAGCGTTCTTCCCAGCGCACTTCACCGCCGATGTCCTGCTTGCTGAGCGTGACATAGTCGCGGCCCATGAAACGGCCCATGAAGCGGCGGTCCTGCACGTGGATCTGGCTCAGCCATTTGACATTGGCCACGCCATACCAGCCCGGCACCAGCAAGCGCAGCGGCGCGCCGTGATAGAGCGGCAGCGGTTCGCCATTCATTTCGTATACCACCAGCACGTCAGGACTGAGCGCATCATTGATATGCAGGCTGCGGCCGAAGTTTTGCTCCACGTCGATGTCGCGGATTTTTTCAGTGCCCTTGTCGTGGCCATAGAACACCACTTCGATGCCCTCGGGTTTCACGCCGGCTGCTTCCAGCAAGCCTTTCAGCGAAGTGCCGGTCCAGCGCGCATTGCCGATCAATCCTTGAAA
The DNA here is from genome assembly GCA_947377625.1 of Gammaproteobacteria bacterium. GTDB lineage: Bacteria > Pseudomonadota > Gammaproteobacteria > Pseudomonadales > Pseudohongiellaceae > CAILUG01. The sequence goes on from CANCGR010000068.1 coordinate 3,731, forward strand.
CTGGCGCACACTGTTGCCACCGCATTCAAAGCCGGCGTCGATTTCCACCTTGGGACGAGCGCGGATGGCGGCCATGTCGAGCTCGAGCGGTTTGTTGACCAGACCGGTGACGCGCAACTTGTAGCTGCTGACATCCACCACCGGCTGGTTGTAATGCTGCACGATGTAGAAATCGGCGTTGGGTGTGTAGAAAGAGGAGATGCCGCGACTGTCGAGGTAATGGGTGGCGCCGGGTGCTACTGGCGGCGCAATGTACTCAGGGGGCATGTCGGTGAATGGCACCAGGGTTTCATCAGCACCCATTGCCAGTTGGCTCCACAGCGGCGATGAGGCCACCAGGCCTGCAGCACCCAAGCCTAGTCCTTGTTTGAGCAGTGCGCGGCGATCCTGACGCGGTTCAATCTGGTTGGAAAGTTCACGGTCTGTCATGGCAAGGTTCTCGTTGGGGAGTGGCGTGCGAAGTGGCGGCATTATTTCCCTGTCTTGGCAGCAGGGTCAAACGACTTGGCAGGCATGGCAAGAATTCTTCGCCACCCTTGAATGCCCCACGCGACTGGCTTAGGCTGCGGCAGCTTTGCGCAGGCGGTGACGCGCTGTTGCTGATGATCAATCCAGGTGCAATCCAGGTGTAGTTATGAGCGTGACCAAGAAACTCCGAGCATGTGTGCTGGCGGCGATTTTCGCCCCTCTTTTCTCCCCTCTTATGTTGCAAGCCGCTGCCCCGGTAGACCCGCTGGCCAATCCGCCGACCCCGGCATTTGCTGGCCAGACCAAGGCGAGCGCACCGGCTGCGCCTGCGCTGATCAAACAACAAGTGCTGGCCACCGATCTCAAGCTGCCGCGTTCGCTGGTGGCCCTGCCTGACGGCAATCTGATTGTGACCGAAGGTGTCGGCACAGTGCGTATCCTCAGCCCCGACGGCAAGCTGTCCCAGCCGCTGCCGGGCATGCCTGAGATCCTGTCAGTCGCCGGGCGCAGCATGAACGACTTCATCATCGACGCGAAGTTCAGCGAAAACCGCGTGGTTTATTTCACCTATGAAGCGCCCGTCAAAGGCCAGAAGGGCGGTGCACGCACTGCACAGGAACGCGATGCTGCCGCTGCCAAGGGCGAGGTGTTCCAGGTGGATCAGGTCGCGCGCGCGACCTTGGCGAAAGACCTCAGCCGTATCGAAAACGTGCAGGTCATTGGCGTCATCAAAGGCAGGCGCATGGTGTCCAAAGCCGATGGCACGTTGTTTATCAGCACCGAAGCGTTCGGCACCAGCAGCGCGCTGGCGCAGAACCCCGAATCACTGGCCGGTAAATTTCTGCGTATCAATGGCGATGGCAGCATTCCTGCCGACAACCCGTTTGCCGGGCGCGGCATGGTCAAGCCGGAAATTTTTACGATGGGCCACCGTGATCCTGATGGCATGACCATACATCCCGTCACAGGCGAAGTGTGGGCCATCGAGCACGGCCCGATGGGTGGCGATGAACTCAACATCATTCGCAAGGGCAAGAATTATGGCTGGCCCATCATCACCTACGGCAAGGAATATGACGGCACTGAAATCGGTTATTCGCAGCGCTATGGTTTTGAGCAGCCGCTCTATTACTGGTTCCCGTCGGTCGCGCCCTCGGGCTTGCTGATCTATAACGGCTCGCTGTTTGCCGGTTGGCAAGGTGATGTGTTGATCGGCACGATGAGTCCGACCCAGGGCAAGTTTCTGGTGCGCCTGAAAATGAGTGGTGAAAAAGTCGTCTCCGAAGAACATCTGCTGGTGGCCAATGACCGGCGCGTGCGTTCACTGGCGCAGGGTGCTGATGGCGCGATCTACGTGCTGACCGATTCCGAAGACAATAACCAAAGCAATCGCCATTTCCCTGGCCAGGTGCTGAAACTGACGCCGCCCTAGTGACTCTGAAAATTTCCACCTGGTCGGCGCTGGACCACAATGCCGAGATTCCCGACAACTTTGTGCATCTGCGCGAAGTGGTGCGCGACATCGTCGAAGATGTGCGTTATTACTCGACTGATAATTTCATTGGCGAGCGCATACCCGGTTACGAAGCCAACCGTCTGATCATTACGCTGGAAGCCGCGCAGGCTTTGCACAAAGCCCAGCGTGAACTCTCTTATGCCGGGTTGGCCTTGAAAGTGTTTGATGCGTACCGGCCGCAGCGGGCTGTCGATTTTTTCGGACGTTGGGCGGCTGATGTGCACGACACCCGCATGCAGCAGCGCTTTTATCCGAGGTTGCACAAGCAGGATTTGTTTCCGCAAGGTTATCTGGTCAAGCAATCCAGCCATTCACGTGGCAGCACGGTTGATCTCACGCTGATTGACAGCGTGAGCGGCGATGAAATCGACATGGGTACGCAGTTTGATTTTTTCGATCTCAGCTCGTGGCCCTCATCGACACAAGTGAGTGCGCAGCAACGCGTCAATCGCTTGTTGCTGCGCGCAGTGATGATGGCAGCCGGCTTTGCCGGTGTGGAAGAAGAGTGGTGGCATTTCACGTTGTTGAACGAACCTTATCCCGACCGCTATTTTGATTTTGTCATCCGCTGAATCCTGGCATTACTCGTGGCAGCTGCTTGAGCTGCCTGTCTTGAGGTATTGAATGAGAAAGCCTGGCAGACGTTTTTTTCGCGCCAAGTTGGACGGCCTGAAAAACTACCCCATTCGCACCAAACTCGTGTTCATCTCTCTGGTGGTCGCTACTTTCACCTTGCTGCTGGCCACGATGGCGTTCACGGTTTACCAGATCAACAGTTACCGCAGCAGCTTGCTGCAGAACGTAGTGTCGGTGGCCAAGGTCATTGCGTTCAACACCAGTGGCGCCATTGATGCCGACAATCTCTCGCCGGTAAAGGCGATGTTTGCCGACCTTGATCATTTCAAGGACATCGATGCCATGGCGATTGTGGATGGCGGCGGCAAGATATTCGCTGCCAACGGCGCCTATACCAGCATGCTGCAAGAGATGCCCACTTCACGGCGCACAGTGTTCGATCAGCGTGGCAAGCTGGACTATGCCTATGCCTATCTTGATTTGTCTTTGCAAGTTTTCGTGCCGGTGCACAGCGGTGATGAGCAGCTTGGTACTGTGGTCATTCGTTCGAGTCTGTCGGGTCTGCAGCAGCAAATCCGCAATTTCATTTTCATCGTGCTGGCGGTGTTGGTGGTGTCGATCTTCGTCAGCTTCGGGCTGATTTCGCTGCTGCAGCATATCATTTCCGACCCGATCAACGAGTTCAAACGCGCGGTGGATCAGGTTCGGCTGTTCAAGAATTTCAATGTGAAGGTGCCGATCACCACGCTCGATGAGTTGGGCCAATTGATCGCCGGCTTCAACGACATGCTCAGCGAAATCAAGTTGCGTGATGACCATCTGGAGAAATACCGCTCGTCACTGGAAAAGACCGTGCAGATCAGAACGCTCGACATCCAGAACGCCAACAAGGCACTGGAGCGGGCGCTGCGCAACAGCACGCAGGAAAAGGAGCGCGCCGAACAGGCCAGCAAGGCCAAGAGCGAATTCCTCGCGATGATGAGCCATGAAATCCGCACGCCGATGAACGGCATTCTGGGCATGACAGAATTGTTGTCGGGCACCGGCCTCAACGAAGAGCAGCGCTACTATGTGCGCACCGCGCAGGAATCCGGCGAAGTGCTGCTCAGCCTGATCAATGACGTGCTGGATTACTCGCGGCTGGAAGCCGGCAAGATGTCGATTCACAACATTGAATTTGATTTCGTCGATCTGGTAGCCAGAACCTGCGGCCTGTTCACCAACCAGATCCGTTCACGCGGTTTGCGGTTGTTACTGCATCCGAAATTGGCCACGCTCGACCATCTGGTGGTTGGCGATGCCGACAAGATCAGGCAGGTGTTGATTAACCTGCTCAGCAATGCCGTAAAGTTTACTGACAAGGGGCAGATAGCGGTGACGGTGGAACCGTTGCCAGCGGCCAGCTTTGACATCAGCAACACACTGGCACTGCTGGTGCGGGTGGAAGATACCGGCATCGGCATCGAAGCCGACAAGCTTGGCTCCATCTTTGACATCTTCACGCAGGAAGACAGCTCCACCACGCGCGAGCGCGGCGGTTCGGGGCTCGGGCTTAGCATCAGCAAGCGCATGGTGGAAATGCTGGGCGGTGAAATCAGCGTGCAGAGTCACAAAAATGTCGGTTCGGTTTTCAGTTTCACCTTGCACCTGGAAATGGGGCGCAAGCTTTCTGCGGTGTGCGATGAGCTGCCCAGTTTGCATAGCCGTGAGCAGCTGCTGGTGGTGGCCGACAACGATGGCAGGGACCTGCTCAATTGCTGGTTTGCGCCGCTGGGTGCACATGTACAGCTTTACCAAACTCATCACAGCGTGGAAGACAATGCGGCTACCTTCAGGCAGGAAGTGGCTGCGCCGCACTTGCTGGTGTTGTGCTGCCAGATTCCGCTCGCGGCGCAGCGTGAATTGGTCAGTCGTTTGCGGCAGTACTTCCGCAAGCCGGAGCTGCCCGTGGTCTGCATTCTGGACGACTATGAACTGATGCTCAGCGAAAAAGATCGCATGGCCTTCAGTGCCTTTATGAGTTATCCGGTGCAGCGGCAGGAGCTGTATGGCGCCTGCATTGCCTTGCTGGCCGGCAAATCGGCCACTGAAATTGCGCCGCCGGCCATGCAGGCGGTTGGTGAAGCGCTCGGCCTTAACGTGTTGCTGGCCGAAGACAATCGTGTAAACCAGCAAGTGGCGGAGGTGATGATCACCAAGGCAGGCTGTCGCGTCGTTACCGTGAGCAACGGCAAACTGGCACTTGAGTGCTGCATGGATGTGGCCTTTGATCTGGTGTTCATGGATTGTCACATGCCGGTGATGGACGGTTATGAAAGCACGCAATTGATTCGCCGCCATGAACGTGAAAGCGGGCGCGCGGCAGTGCCGATCGTGGCGCTCACCGCCAATGTGGTGGCTGCCGAGCGGGAGCGGGCGCTGAGCATCGGCATGGACGACTATCTCACCAAGCCTTTCAAGTTTGAGCAGATTTATGCGGTGTTGGCGCGTTATCGCGGGCAGTCCGGCGCCATGCGACAACAGCGGCGACTGGAACTGCCGGCAGGGTCGCCGCAGGCAGCACCGGAAAATGCCGCGCAGATTCTGGATGAAGAAGTGTTGCGCGAACTGATCCAGATAGGCGGTGAGGGCGCTGATTCAGTATTGGGCAGGATCGTGCAATTGTTTTTGCAGGACTCACCGCAGCTGCTGACGGA
>CANCGR010000069.1 GCA_947377625.1 Gammaproteobacteria bacterium
GGAGTCTGGGATTTTCCACTGGAAACCACAGTTATTTTTGAACTGGCACGATCCGTGGTTCCACCAGCAATCTGGATGGCCTGACGCAAAAGAAGCCCCGGGGAATAAGGATAACTACCCGGTTTTGTCACTTCGCCGCCGAGGAAGAACGGACGGTACTCTTCGATTCTGACAGTGACTCTGGCATCCACCAGATAATCCGGCATCAAACCTGTGGTGATGGCTTGCTGTAGCTGGGCAGCTGTGCGACCTGTGGCCTGTATTTCACCAAGTGGCGGGAACTGGATCTTGCCGGTGTCATTGATCTGCACCTTGGCAATAGACAGATCGGGCTCTTCAAATACATGGATGCTGACCACATCCCCTACTGCCAGGATGTAGGCAACGCTGTCCTGGGCATGAACGCAAATTGTTGCGAGCAGAATCCCCATACCGAACAACAGCCGCGCTACTATTGTTTTCATAACACTCCCACCCGTCTGTCCCACCTACCCTGTCCCCACCTGCCCGGTTCTGATCAATGCTATCCTGAATCCGACAGTTGCCTTACTTGCTACGGTAATTGGCAAATATATAGTACATCGACTTGTCAAAACCGGTAGTTTTCGCAGTAGATGCCATTTCCTGATACCGGTAACCCAAACCAAAGCTCATCCGAGTGTCGAAATCATATTCCATTCTCGCACCGTACGCCTTGCGCTTGTCGACGCGACTGGAGTCCTTGTAAGAATCAGTACCCAGCGAAAATTCCAAGCGACTGCGCAGACGACTTCTCCACTGATGCGACCACGACAAGGCATAGTCCATACCCCGCACAAAACTTCCCACTCCCAGTGCTTCATGAGTTGAAGTGCGGGAACTCAGCTCGAATTTTGAGAAAGGACGCGGCGCCCATACAGCTGACAATTCCCAATAGAGTTCAGCACCTGAGTCCACCGGAAAATTAGTAGCAGCTGCCGCGACTGCAGGCACGGTAGTACCGCTGGCAGCTTTGGCATCTGCCCACTGGGCAGCCTTCCATTTAAAATCACGCTGGGTGGTTCCCACCCTCAATTTACCGGTGGTTTTGGAAGTTGCTTCCAGATCCAGACCAACCAGGTACTGTTGTTCCACACTATCGAGCGGAATCTCGGTGCCGTCCTGGCTAAGAGGAGTGCGGTTGTAGGAAATTACGCGATCACGCCACTCCACCACCAGATCGGTGCGACCACCTACGCGGTAATCCAACTCCGCGCCCAGCAAGTCTTCATGGTAATCCCGCGAATCATTGACGATTGATTGTGAATTTCGATCAGAACTGCGACGCCCGATACTACCGGTGAAGCGCATCTTGGCTTTGTCGGCACCCAGTCGATATTTACCCTCCACCTGTTTGGTGATCATCGGGGTCGGGCTGTCGAGCTTGCCAGCATTATCACCTTCATTGAAGCCAACGCCACGCCCTTCAAAAGCGTAGTTGTAGCTGCCCGAAATGCTGACCTTGTTGTAGGCATTGATTTTTTGATCAACGGCCATAACCAGGGTATGTGCGGTAGAGGAGTCCTGCTGGCTGTCAACAAACTCACTACGACTGACGTTGTAGGAGAGGCTGTATAGGCCTCCGGACGCTTGGCGGGAATACCTCACGGTGGGGGAAACCACCCACAGACGCGATCCAATCAGGTCTTTTTGCTGGCGCAAAACATTGGGGTCATAACTAAACTCACTGCTGACTTCAAATGCCAAACCCTTGGGCAGCACCGACGGTGTTTGCGACACTTGGATCTTCTCGGAGACCGGCTCTTGACCCCAAGCAAAAGCTGCCAGCAAAAGCACGCCCCACAGCAAGTTTCGGCAGCTGCCGAAACATCTTGGTGGTGTCAGTGTTTTGTTAAAATCTAATATCACTAGAGGAGCAGCTGATTGACGGTGGTTACACAAGCATTCATGGATAGTGAAATGCCCAACTTCGCTAATTTGTGTCACTGTCACATATTACCAAGCTAATCAACGTAACTCTCGGGAATTTCTCCTGTTTTTCCACTTTTGCCACGATGCAACCAAGCCATGGAAAGCATCATCGTGAAGGTAAAAGCATTGGCAGGAATGTACAGGTTAAAGTCCACCGCAGAATGGATACTCACCCAGCCGATGACCATTAGTACCGCGAAGCTTACCCCACGATCCAGCCTGCTTTCCGTGCGGTACTGCACGAGCCACGCTCGCCTTAGCGCCATAATGACCAACAAGACCAGCATGCTGAAGACTGGCAACCCCATATCCCCCGCCATCTCCAGATAATCGTTGTGGGCATGCACGTAATAATCGCTCCCGACATTGCTGCCGCTGTAGTGGGGGAAAACGGTGTAAAAAGTCCCTCCGCCTGATCCGGTCCAAGGATAATCCTGCAGAATGCCAAGACTATAGACGTCCACCTCATCCCGAGACTCGGTAGCAGCCGAGGTTTGCACGAGACGCTGTGTCACATCTTCAACTCCAAACCATTGGCCCACGATAAACAAATCCACCAACAACAGGCTGAGCAGCAACAAGGCAACGCGGCCCGACATGCGTCGCCCCGACCCCAGCAACATAATTCCCCCAGCCACTGTCATGGACACAAAAAACGACAAATTCCCCATGCGTGAACGGGTCAACACCAGGCCTACTACCATCAAAGCCAACAGCAACCTCAGCCGGAATTTGGTGCTGAGCAACAATTTCAGCACCGCTCTGATGCGCTCACGCGAAGTGTGGGCAGGCTCGCTGCCCAGTTGGGAAACCAGCAGACCTATGCCGGCAGCCAGGCACATCACCAGGTAACCGGCCAGATGATTACGATTGATGAAGGTGCCGGTAGCCACGCCCAAGCCCGAATATTTTTCCACTAAAAATCCGTATTCAACGCCACTCAACGTCATCAATGACCCGAATGCGGCCTGGAACGAACCGCTCAGCACGATGGTCCACAGCACCGCAGTAATGCGCTCGCGCTGGTTGACCAGCAACACCATCAGGCAAAAGCCGCAGGTATAAATCAGGCCCTGCAGCAAATGGAAACGCGTCAATTGTGGGTCAACCGACAACGTTACCAATTCAGCAGGAAGGTGAAGAAAAGCGGCACGCGGAGACAACCGTGCCACCCAGGCACGCGGCAGCGGCAGGGTTTGCAGCCAGACCCAGAACTGGACCAGCACTAGCAAGACCAGTGGCCATCGCAAATTTCGCCATGTGGTCGTCGGTAACTTGATGCGGCCTGTCAGGTAACCCAACAACCAGCCCATCAGTAGTAGCGCTGCCAGCAAAAACAACAGCGCCGCTCCCCACGGCCGGTTCGACCCGAAAGGCAAGGGTGCCCAGAACAACAGAAACAGCAGTCCCTTGAAGAGCAGACGGTCAGGTGCAACGGTGATGGTTGGCGTCAATGCACCCTCCACAAGCGTTTGTGGGTGAAATGAGTCGCCACAACTTCAAGTATGAAACCCATCAGGGTGGAGCCAATTTGGTAACCGCAAGGTTGTGCTCTCTTTCTATCATCCAGATGTGGCCTTGCAACCGCAGACCCATTTCTTTGTGGGTGCGATCAGCGTAACCAGGACGGCTGTAGGTCAACCAGAACCTGACCACCGCAGTATCCCCATGAGTTTCCACCAATTCAAATTCTTTCAGTGCAATGTTGATGGTGCCCGGGTCTGTGACGCGTGTACGCCGGAACTTGCGCCAGGCTTCCACTGACGCAAAGCCTTCCGGCTTGAATTCCGGGTGGTAATGCAAAAGATACACATCCTCGAACTGCGACTGCCATGCACCGGCCCATGAAGAAATCACATCACGCAAGTCTGACTGCAACTGTTGACGCACCCTGGCTTCAGCGGTTTTCGCTTCGTCTGCAGCCAGCGTTTGCGACCCGCCGCACAGGCAAAGCCCTTGCACCACCAGCAGCAAAACCATACCAAGGCTCCGCAACGACTTCATATGCTAGCCCCTGCCAATGAACGGCATTTTGGTTGCCATCACCGTCATGAACTGCACATTGGCTTCCGGTGGCAGATTGGCCATGAACAGCAACGCTTCCACCACTTGCGCCAGTTCAAACACCGGCTCGGATTTGTATTCACCATTGGCCTGCAACATGCCCTTGGTCATTGGCACTGTCATTTCGGTGCGCACATTGCCGATGTCGATCTGGCCACAGGCAATATCAAATTCACGCCCGTCGAGGGCAAGACACTTGGTGAGCCCCGTGATGGCATGCTTGGAGACGGAATAACACACGGTGCGCGGTCGTGGCGCATGCGCCGCAATAGAGCCGTTGTTGATGATGCGTCCACCCTGCGGTTTTTGCTGTTTCATGCAGGAAAAAGCTGCTCTGGCACACAGAAAGGCACCAGACAAATTGACGGCCAGCGTCTGTTCCCACGCATCCACCGGAATTTCATCAATGGTGCCACCCGGGCCGCTGATGCCGGCATTGTTGAACAAGAGATCAACACGTCCAAACTTTTGCATTACCTCATCAAACAGTGCATCCACCTGCTCTGCTTTGCTGACATCGCATTGCACAGTCAACACCGTGTTGTGTGTGTCAAGCTCAGCAACTGCTGCTTGCAACGCTTCGATGTTGCGACTGACAAACACCGTATTCCAACCGGCACGCGCAAGACCCAGGGCACAAGCCTTGCCAATGCCCTGGCTGGCACCAGTGACAACAGCGGTTCGTGGAATTTTTGTCATCAGCACTTCAACCGCCGGCTATCGGGTTTACTTTTTGGCGTCTGCACCCAAGTCCGCATGGGCATCAGCGGGCTGCACGGGTGGTGGCGGTGCTATGGCCGGCTGTCGCTTCTTGAGGTCGTTGGCCTGGGCGATCAGGAAGGAACGCAGTGACGCAGTGTCGGCCGCTTTCAGTTTGTCGGCAAACGATGCCATGCCACGCGCAGCGCGAACTCCACCCAAGACGATCTGGTCAAAACCTTCCTGCGAATGCAGCATCGGGGTGACCATCAGATTCGGGAAAGTAGCCGTACGCGCCTGGCCATTCACACCGTGGCAGATGTTGCAATATTGATCATAGAGCTTGTTGCCTGCCGCCACTTGTTCGGCACTGGCGGTGAGTGCTGGCGGATTCAATGGTGGTGGTGTGTAGGTAACCGGCGCCGGCAATTGCGCCTTGCCGTCAATGCCAAACACCAGCATGCGTGAATAGTTGGGCGCATAGTAATTGGTGGCCGCAATACCCACGCTGACCGCCACATACTGTTTGCCATCCAGTTCGTAGCTGATGGGCGCGGCGACTACGCCGGTCTGCGGATCCATTGACCACACTTTCTTGCCAGTCCTGGCGTCATAAGCGCGGAATTCTTTGGTGCTATTGCCACCGCCCTGGAACACCAGCCCACCACCAGTGGCCAGCACGCCACCCGTAGGGCCTTGGCCAGGCTCGCCATGCCACACTTCCTTGCCTTGAATCGGATCCCAGGCACTTATGTAACCGACAAAATCACGCGGCGCATCCGGGTGATCTTTGGTATAGGTCGCCGCTGCCCCCATATTGATGCCGAGATTGGCGCCGGCCGGATTGACGACGAAATTGTTCTGGCCCTGCATCACGAAATAAGCGCGCTGGGTGGCGATATACACCAGACCAGTGTCCGGGCTGTAAGCATTGGCATGCCAGCCATGCGCACCCTGCACACCGGGCGCCAGGTTGAAGGCTTTCTCGTTGTCATAACGCGCCTCTTTGGTCACACGCGGACGACCAGTCTTCATGTCGACACCATCGTTCCAGTTCACCGCGGTGAACGGATCGGCTTTCAGCAAGGCACCAGTGGCGGCATCCAGCACGTAGAACATGCCGTTCTTGTTGGGCTGCATGATCACTTTGCGTTTCTGGTTTTGCTGGGTGATGTCCACCAGCATGATCGGGCTCATGGCGTCGTAGTCCCAGGTATCACCGGGCGTGGTTTGGTAGTGCCACACGTACTCGCCAGTATCAGCCTTGATCGCGACGATCGAAGCGATGAACAGGTTATCGCCGCCAGTGGGGTCGCGTAGACGCTGATTCCAAGGACTGCCGTTACCCGTGCCGAAGAGGATCAGGTCATGTTCTGCATCGTAAACAATGGCGTCCCACACGGTGCCGCCACCGCCGAGTTCCCACCACTTGCCGCCCCAGGTTTTGGCGGCCATTTCCATCGCCTTGTTTTCAAACGGCTCAGCCGGATTACCGGGCACCGTGTAGAAACGCCAGACCTGATTGCCAGTCTCGGCATCATAGGCGCCAATGTAACCACGCACGCCGAATTCACCACCGGAGTTGCCGATCACCACCTTGCCTTTGATGATGCGCGGCGCGCTGGTGATCGAATACATCTTGGTCGGATCAACTGTCTGCTTGCGCCAGGCTTCCTTGCCGGTCTTGGCGTCGATGGCAATCAGGTAACCATCAAGCGAGCCGAGGTAGATCTTGCCTTTGTAGGCAGCGATGCCACGGTTGACGATGCCGCAGCAAATCTTCGGTGCAAATTGGCCGGGGGTCTTGGGATCGTATTGCCACAGTTGCTTGCCGTCGTGCGCATCGTAGGCGTAGACCTTGCTCCAGGCAGTGGAAACATAGATCACACCGTCGATGTACAGCGGCGTGCCCTGCTGGGAAAGATTGGTGTCGTAATCGGCGAACCAGGCCAAGCCCAGTTTGTTGACGTTGTCGGGCGTAATCTGTTTGAGTGGACTGAAATGACGCTCCTCGTAGGTGCCGCCAACGGAGAGCCATTGTCCTGGCTCTTTGCCGGCACCGAGCAGACGTGAGTCAGTGACGTTGGCAGCGGCCACTGCAGGTGTTGCTGCAGTCGCTGCACCCGTCAGCACGGCGAGTGCCAGTACCGAAGATGCAAGCAAAAGGTTACGAATCATTGTGTCCCCCCATTGAAGATATTGTTTTTTGGTTTGTCAGCAGAAAATATAACGCCGCAGCATTATGCAGCGTGTGCCGTAATTGGGACAGCCCCACCCGGAACGCAAGATTGCTTGTACTCCGGGGACAGTTTCTAATGAAGACCAGCAAGTTTGGGCGGCAAAATTAAATGAACCCGCCGCACGTCTTGCACAATAAAAAAGGAAACCCGGAGGAACATGCTGAGACACGCCGCCACTGCCGATCTCTATGCCAGACAGCGTCTCGATGAGATACGCTTGCTGTTTCTCGACAAGATCTGGCGCAGCCTGTGGCTTATGGCCGTCATTGCAGTACCGATATCGCTTTCACGTTATTTCTACACGGGCTGGCAAAACGTCTTTGCAGTGCATCTGGCATTCCTGGCCATCGTCACTCTGGCAGTCGTTGCACATCATCGCCTTCCCTACAATTTCCGCGCTGTGCTGATAGTAGTACTGCTGGATCTGACAGCACTGGCGGGTGTTTTCAGTTTCAGCTTGCTCGGCTCGGCCTGGTGGTGGCTGTTCCTGGCCGGCATGCTCGCCGGCAACTTTTACAGCAAGCGCATTGAACTTTATCACCATACGTTCGGGCTGTTGGTGATGCTGGCTGCCGCATTCGCTTTCATCAGCGGCAACATCAAGCTGAGTTTTGATACCAATGAGTACGTTACCCACCTGGCCTCCTGGCTGACACTGTTAGCGGGCCCGGTGCTGTTTACCATTCTGGCTTTTCACGCAGTACGCACGTCCGAAGAAGCCAACAAGAATCTGCTGGATGAAATCGACCTCAGCAGGAAGGAAAAAGCATCGCTGGCACAGCAACTGGAACAGTCGCTGGCTGAAATCAAAACCCTGCACGGTTTCATTCCGATCTGTGCCCACTGCAAGAAAATCCGGGATGACAAAGGCTACTGGGATAATGTAGAAGCCTATGTGCAGGCGCATTCCGACGCCAAATTCACCCATTTGTTGTGCCCTCCGTGCGGCGAACAGCTGTATGGAGATTTATGGAAAGAAGTCATGGCTGACATGAAACCGCACTAGAAAAAGCAAGTTGCAACCAACCACCAGGGGGAAAGCATGGACATATTCAGCAAGCGTTCTTTTACAAAAATCTGCCGGCTTGTAGTGTTGCCGGTGTGTGCTGCCGGCTTCATTACATTGGCGCACGCGCAGCCACCGCCACGCGTGCCACCAGCGCCGGTGCCGGCGGCAGTTGCAATGGCACGCCCTTCAGATGCTGAAGTGGAGAAAGCTCGTCAGAGTTTTGCCGCGTACCTGAAAGGGCTTGATGCCGACAGCCGCAAAATGTTCGAGACCTACCCTTACCTGCTGGAAGTAAGACCACTGGGGATCAATACCGCCATCGTCCCCAATCTTTCTCCGCAGTTCGTCGATAAACACAATGCCAATGTGGCAGTTGCCAAAGCCGGCAACATTGATGTGCTGTTCATGGGCGATTCCATCACCGACTTCTGGCGCAATGAAACCGGCAACTATGCCGGCAAAGCCGTATTCGACAAATATTGGGGCAAGTTGAAAACCGCCAACTTCGGCATTGCCGGTGATACCACCCAAGGCGTGCTGTTCCGTCTGCAGAATGGCGAAGGCCAGGGCTTCAGTCCGAAACTGGTCATGATGATGATCGGCACCAACAACACCGCCGCCAATCGTCCGCTGGAAATTGCCGAAGGTGTGGGGGCCGACGTGCTCGAACTGCAGAAGGACTTTCCGGACGCGAAAATCCTGCTGCTGGGCATTTTTCCGCGCGGCACACCGGTGGATCCGCGCCGTGCACAACTTGCCGAAATAAATACGGTAATTTCCCGCCTGCATGACGGCAAAAAAGTGTTTTACATGGACATCGGCAAGGTCTGTCTAGATGCTGCCGGCGTGATCGGCACCGACATCATGAGTGACGGCTTGCACCCGACCGCCAAAGGCTACGAGCTGTGGGCCAATGCAGTAAACGGCAAAATCAACGAACTGCTCAAATAAAAAATCTGCGCAACATGACCCATAAAAAAGGAG
>CANCGR010000070.1 GCA_947377625.1 Gammaproteobacteria bacterium
GGGCAAACAATCGCTACGCCTGCTTCAGCCGCATATTGCTGCGCTCCAGCCTTTTGCACGAAGTTGTCATCAGTGCACGTCAACCCTGACAACCAATAAATCACCGGCACTTTGCTGTCGGCTTTGGCATTGGGTGGCAGATAGACCGAGAAAACCATGTCGCAGTTAAGTGTGCTGCTCTTGTGCTTGAATTTAAGCTGCTTGCCGCCAAACATTTTGTTGGCGCTGACTTGTTCGAGACTCATCACTTGTTCCTCAATTACTTTTCCACAAATAAAAAAGGGGTCAGAAGCTGACCCCTTTTGCAGTTCGGTTGTTTAGTACAACACAACAGAACGAATGCTGGTGCCTTCATGCATCAGATGGAACGCATCATTGATTTTTTCCAACGGCATGGTGTGCGTAATCAACGGGTCGATGGAGATGCGTTTTTCCATGTACCAGTCGACGATTTTTGGCACGTCAGTGCGGCCGCGGGCGCCACCGAAAGCGGTGCCGCGCCAGTGACGACCGGTCACCAGCTGGAACGGACGTGTGGAGATTTCCTGGCCAGCACCGGCTACGCCAATGATGAAGCTCTGGCCCCAACCTTTGTGGCAGCACTCCAGCGCCTGACGCATTACTTTGACGTTGCCGATACATTCGAAGCTGTAATCCACCCCGCCAGTCATTTGCACGATGGTGTCGACCACGTTCTCAACCGTTTTCGGGTTGACGAAGTCAGTCATGCCGAACTGGCGGGCGATGGCTTCGCGCGCCGGGTTCAGGTCCACACCGATAATGCGGCTGGCACCCGCCATGCGGGCACCCTGGATCACGTTCAAGCCGATGCCACCCAGACCAAACACAGCAACGGTGGAGCCGATTTCAACCTTGGCCTGGAAAACTACAGCACCCACGCCAGTGGTCACACCACAGCCGATGTAGCAGATTTTGTCGAAAGGGGCGTCTTCACGCACTTTGGCCAAGGAGATCTCTGGCAGCACGGTGAAGTTGGAGAAGGTGGAGCAGCCCATGTAGTGAAGGATGGGTTTGCCATCCAGCGAGAAGCGGCTGGTGCCATCGGGCATCAAGCCTCTGCCTTGGGTGGTGCGGATGGCTTGGCACAGGTTGGTGCGCGGGTGCAGGCAGTAATCGCAGTTGCGGCATTCAGGAGTGTAGAGCGGGATGACGTGATCGCCTTTTTTCAGCGTTTTCACGCCTGGGCCTACGTCGACCACAATGCCAGCGCCTTCATGGCCAAGAATGGCAGGGAAGGCACCTTCCGGGTCATCGCCGCTCAACGTGAATGCATCGGTATGGCACACGCCAGTGGCTTTCAGTTCCACCAGCACTTCGCCTTCTTTCGGGCCTTCGAGGTCCACTTCAATGATTTCGAGGGGTTTGCCAGCGGCAAAGGCCACGGCTGCACGTGTTTTCATGGGTTATTCCTTTGATATTGGTGGAGTTGATGCCGCGCAGAAATATAGCCGGTTGATCCGGTTAAGGGTAGAGCGAATCTTCAAGGAAAAATGGACATTACACAGGTCTGCCACAGCCACCGGGCTTGAGTATAATGCCGGGCGATTCTGCAAGCGGCAAAGCGCAAAGCGCACGAGACGAGGTTAAGCATGGCGTTGGTGACTTACATAAAACACGATGGCTCCAGTTATGAAGTTGAAGTAGCGGCCGGTACCTCGGTAATGCAAGCAGCGGTCGACAACATGATCGACGGTATTGTCGGCGAGTGCGGTGGATCCTGCAGTTGTGCCACTTGCCATTGCTATGTGGATGCTGCGTGGGTCGATAAACTTTCCAAGCCGCAGGCCATGGAAAAGGATATGCTCGAATGCGTGCTTGAACCCAAGAGCAACAGCCGTCTTAGCTGCCAGATCGTGGTCAATGACGGGCTCGATGGCTTGGTGGTCAGACTGCCGGAATCACAATTTTAAAATTTTTGAAAAACCTGGGAACTTTTTGTCGCAAGTGATGCTCAAAGGTAGTGTGAGCATGGTTCTCCCCTTGTTCACTCCCCTAGTTGTGAAAGGTTTGTGATTGATTTGTTTTAAAGCCCGGCTCTGCCGGGCTTTTTTTATGAGCTGGCTTTTACTCCATTGATTGGTTTTTGGCGCAGTTCCTGTGCGATTGCTTCGAACGCCGCAGGCGCTTTACATGTACTGGCGTTGGTTCCACTGGCGAGTTTTTCTCGCGGATCGGGCAAGACTGTTTCGAACGCCGCAGGCGCTCCTCTTCGTGTATCTCCTCTGTTAATTATTCGGGCTTTTTGGGCAGAAAAGCTGTGAAGGTTGCAGTAGGTTTGGATCAGGTGTTCTAAAACGGCTGGTTTTTGATGTTGGGATGCCAGCATTTTTTGCCTGAAAAATCAGGGCTTTTGTGAGCCATGCCGCAGTTTTGTCAGCCGCTGCTCAAGTATTTGGCTTGCTGACCGAAACTGTGAGCTGCGTAACGCTTGCTCCACCACCCCATCCCTATAATCCTGACCAATAGCAGCCAAGTCCGGGATTATTTATGAACTATTCCATGTCCTGCGGGACTCAGACAGGGATGACCCATCACAAAGGATTTGTAAGCCGCGAGCTCGACGCATCAGTCTTGCAAACGATGATCGACACCTTGAACCAGCCGCGGGTCAGACAGTGCCCACAATGCCTGGGACGCGGCTTGTTGGCACACCAGATGGTATGCCCCTCCTGCAGAGGCTACGGCAGGATGCCTTGATCAGGACTTATATCCAAATCCCTGATCAAGCCTGGGTCATCAATTTCCAGTTTTAGTGTCCGCGCATCGAATTCCCGCATCAGCTGCCGAGCTCCGCTATCTCCCTGCAAGCTGGCCAATCGTCCGAAATACTCACATCCTATTCCTACCGGATTGCCGCGTTGCCCCTGATACATGGGCACTACCAGCGTCCCTGGCGTTAAAGCATCTCTTACCCTGCCAACAGTAGCTGGCAGCACCCATGGCATGTCGGCCAGCGCGATAACGGCGCCTTGCCAAACGCGGGTGGCTGACATCGCAGCTGCCAGACTGTGGCCCATGCCGAGTTCAGCGTCAGCCGCGATTACTATCTGCCAGTCATTGCCATAGCGGGTCGCCAGCTCCGTGTCGCCGGAGCGCAGCACCAGCACGCGTTGGACGAACAAAGGGCGCAGATTGCTCAGGGTTTGTTGCAACAACCCGGTGCCAGAGGGCAGATGGTAAAGACGCTTGTCGGAACCAAAGCGACGACTGCTGCCAGCGGCCAGCACGATGCAGCCGATAAGCGAGTTGATGGAAGTCGGAGAACCTTGCATGGGTCCTCGCTTGCTCAGCTTTTGGTGACGGACAAACGTGCCCGCAATTGGGTGAGCTCAGCCAGGATCGCAATCGCAATTTCCGGGGGCGTTTTACTGCCCAGCGCCAGTCCCACCGGCGCATGCAAACGGTCAATTTTCTCGACCGGAATATCCAGCGCCAGCAAGCGCTCGCGGCGCTTGGTAGAGGTGCGATCCGAGCCCATGGCACCTATATAGAACGCATCGCGTTCGAGTGCTTCCATCAGGGCCATGTCGTCAATACGCGGATCGTGGCACAGCGCGATGACGGCGGTCTGCTGATCTACAATCTTGCTGCGTAGCCAATCGTCGGGCATGGCCGCTATCAGCTTGGCGGTTACCGGTGGTGAATTGTCAATCAGCTCTTTGCGGGGATCGCAAATTTCCACTTCATAATCCAGGGTTTTCGCCATGTCAGCCAGATACCAGGCAACTTGCACGGCGCCAATCAACAGCAACTGGAAGGAGGGGCCGTAGCAATGCAGCAAGCTGTCGCCGTGCAATTGCAGCGGCTGGAAACGTGGGACATCGCGTGAGATCCAGACGCCACTGTAAATGTTTACTTCCCGTTGCACTATTTCGCGCCGGCTGACTTTGTCGGCGAGCTCGCGATAGAAGCCGGCTTGCCCCGGTGCTATGGGTTCAATCAGCACCTGCATGCTGCCACCACACGGCAAGCCCAGCTTCAGCACGTCTTCTACTGCCACGCCATAGCGCATGTGGGCGGGGGTGGTTTTGGCAAGTTCGCCTTTGAACAAACTTTCGCGCAGATTGTCTTCAACGCAGCCGCCCGACAGCGAACCGCAATGCAGGCCGTCTTCGTTGCACACCAACAATGAACCGATCGGGCGCGGGGAAGAGCCGAAAGTGTCAGTGATGGTGCACAACCAACATTGCTTGCCGGCTTCGAGCCAGAGTGCAAGCTGGTTGAGCACCTGTTGGTCGAGACTGTTCATGAAATCGCCGCCTTGGGGAAAGCGGCGATTATAGGGGAATCAACCCGGTTCGTAGCGATCAAGAATGTGACGTACCAGCCCGCTGCGCACAATGTCGCCACGGTCAAAGGCATGCACATGGACCCCCGGCAACCCTTGCAACTTGTTGACTGCATCTTCCAACCCGTTGGGGCCGCGCAGATCGCTCTGGCGGATGTCGCCGTTGATCACCACCTTGGCATGTTCCCCTATGCGGGTCAGGAACATTTTCATCTGAGCCGGTGTGGTGTTCTGGGCTTCATCGAGAATTACAAAGGTATTGTTGCTGAAGGTTTTGCCGCGCATGTAGGCCAAGGGAGCGCCGACAATACGTCCATGCCGCAAGCAATAATCCACCACGCCGGCTCCGAGCCTTTCATTGAGGATGTCGCGGAATGCATCGATATAGACTGCATATTTGTTTTCCACTTCACCTGGCAGAAAGCCGAGTTGTTCACCGGCTTCCACCGCCGGACGGGTGAGAATGATGCGTTCGATACGGCCTGATTCCAGCGCTTCTGCGGCCAGCGCGCCGGCACAATAGGACTTGCCGGTCCCTGCCGGGCCGATGCCGAAAGTCAGACAATGATTGCGAATGGCGTTGATATAGAGCTGTTGTGCGGGGGTTTGCGGTGAGAGCGGTACTTTGGTCCGGCGCGGCGCGTAGGCGGTAGCGAGCTGGGCACTGTGACTGGAGAGGTCGACGACATTGGTGTCGGTTTCGTATTGCCGGAACTTCTGTTTCTTGTTGCGGTTGTCTTTGCCACGCTGCGGGGTCTGACCCAGGCGGCTGTCGAAGTCGTTGCTGCTGCGTGCCTGTCGTTGAATCTGTGCTCGTTTCGCCATGGAAACTACCTCCACCCATAGTTACGGAAATGACTGCAATTCGGAATGCATCAGGGGTTGTGTGTGGGATTCAGTGGGTGACGGGTATCCTCCAGGCAGTCTTGCTGCCGAGCGATACTCTATGGCGGGTCCGGTTCAGCACCGGATTGGGTTCATCCTGTTCAGAATGCGCCTCGGTACGAGTGGTCGTGATTAACTGTGTCACTGCTCTTTCAGCAGGGTTGGAAATAGTCTGCCACGCAGCTACAGGCATTACAAAGAATTATTTATTATTTTTTCCAGAGCTATTGGTTAAGAGTTGCCGTGTCAGTTTCAGGCCTTGATTGCCAGCGTTCCCGTGGGCGCTCCTACCAGCTTGGTGTATGCTGCCCGGCTGTTAAGACTTGTGGAAAACGCCATGACACTTCCAGCAAAAGCCATTGAAAACCTTGGCAATAGTTTTGTTGCACCGTTTTTCAGCGCACTTGCTGCCGAGAAATAACCCGTGCGTTTTCGTCCTTGTATAGATCTGCATCACGGCAAGGTAGTGCAGATAGTTGGCGGTTCTCTCAACGAGCAGAACCAAGCCTTGCTGCAGACCAATTTCACCAGCGACAACACGCCCGCGCATTTTGCGCAGCTCTATCGTGATGCGGCTTTGCCCGGTGGCCATGTGATTGCATTGGGCAAAGGTAACGAAGAAGCCGCGTTGTCAGCACTGCGTGCCTGGCCCGGCGGCATGCAATACGGCGGTGGTGTTAATCCTGACAACGCGCATGTGTTTCTCGACGCTGGCGCCAGCCATGTCATCGTCACGTCGTATGTGTTTGCTGATGGCCGCATAGATCGCGACAAGTTGCTGGCGCTGGTTAAAACCGTAGGCAAAAAGCGCTTGGTGCTTGATCTTAGCTGTCGCTCACGCGACGGAAAATTTTATGTAGTCACCGACCGTTGGCAGCGCTTCACCGATGAATGCGTGGATGCGCAGTCTCTAGCCACGTTGGCGGATTCCTGTGCTGAATTTCTTGTGCACGGCGTTGATGTGGAAGGGTTGCGGCAAGGCATTCAGGAAGAATTGATCGAGCTGCTTGGCAAGCACAGTCCGTGCCCGGTGACTTATGCCGGTGGTGTGCATCAGCTCAGCGATCTTGATCGCGTCAAACTGCTGGGTAACGCCAAAGTTGATCTTACGATTGGCAGCGCGCTCGATATTTTCGGTGGTGCGGTGAAATTTTCAGACGTGGTGGCTTGGCAACAGCAGCAGTAGCTGGCAGACCGGGCTTTGAAGGCAAAGGCTTTTTTGGGCAGCTTACAAACCTTGCTCTTTCATCTGCTTGCGGCGTTCTTCATCAGCCCTCTGCAAAACGTCGGACACTTGATTGGCGCCATTCAAACCATCGCGCTGGGTATCAGTAAGAACGCCTTGGTTCTCTTTGGTAATCACTTTGGGTGGTGCTTGTTTTGCAAGTGCCGGTTGACTCGCTGTTGCAGGCGGAGCTGTTGCTGGTGCTGCCGGCTTTGAACAGCCCGCCAATACCGTGCTCAACATGACAACCGCAATCACATAAGTATTTTTCATCGCAATCCTCAAAGCAGGGGCCTGCGCCCGCAGTGGTTCTGCAACAGTCTGCCTCTGTGACGGCTGCCATTCAAGTTATGGGGTGAAATCCTCTCCACATTCAGTCCACACTGCCTCAACCAAGACTCAATGTTGCCAAGGCATCATTGGGCAACCGGAGCAACAGGTTCCGGCATGCCGTTATAGTCTGATTGTCAGGAGCTGAGGAAAGCATGATCGACGAGTCCCAATTATTAGAGGATGAAGCTAAATATTGTTCGTTTGGCGATACAGTGCACTACGCTGATCCGCCCAAGATTTTCACCGGCGCTGAAGGCAGCTACTTGTATGACGCCAAAGGCACCGCCTTTCTCGACTTGCAGATGTGGTATTCCGCCGTCAATTTCGGCTATCGCAATGAACGCCTGAACAACGTCGTTAAAAAGCAGCTGGATATTCTGCCGCAGGTGGCCAGCCAGTATTTGCACCCTTCCAAAATCGAACTCGCTAAAATTATTGCCCAGGATGCCAAGAAGAAATTCGGCATGGACGGGCGTGTGCATTTCAACGTGGGCGGTTCGCAGTCCATCGAAGATTCGCTGAAAATCGTGCGTAACGCCTGTGGCGGCAAGAGCTTGATGTTCGCGTTTGAAGGCGGCTATCACGGTCGCACGCTGGGTGCATCGGCCATTACTTCGAGCTATCGCTATCGCCGCCGCTATGGCCATTTTGGTGATCGCGCGCATTTTGTGCCGTTCCCTTATCCGTTCCGTCGCCCCAAAGGCATGACAGCCGACGAATACGGCGAATGGTGTGTAAAAGATTTCGCGCGCTTGTTTGAAACCGAATACAACGGCGTGTGGGATCCAAAAGCCAAACAGGCAGAATACGCCGCGTTTTACATTGAGCCGATTCAAGGTACAGGTGGCTATGTGGTGCCGCCGCGTAACTTCTTTATCGGCCTCAAGAAAGTGCTGGATGACTACGGCATCTTGCTGGTGGTGGATGAAATCCAGATGGGCTTCTACCGCACCGGCAAACTGTGGTCGATTGAGCACTTTGGCATCAAGCCGGATGTGTTGGTGTTCGCGAAAGCCTTGACCAATGGCCTGAATCCTTTGGGCGGGTTGTGGGCGCGTGAAGAATTGATCAATCCGAAGATATTCCCACCAGGCTCTACGCATTCGACCTTTGCTTCCAATCCTCTGGGCACTTCGCTTGGGCTGGAAGTGATGAAGATGACGCAAGAGATCGACTATGAAGCCATGGTGATGGGCAAGGGCGCGCATTTCCTGGAAGGGCTGAAGGATTTGCAGAAGCGTCACAAAGAAATTGGCGATGTGGATGGTCTGGGGTTGGCATTGCGTGCTGAGATTTGTACTGACGATGGCTTTACTCCGAACCGTGAATTGCTCGACAAGATGATGAATATCGGGTTGTCGGGTGATCTGGATTGGCAGGGCAAGAAAATGGGATTGGTATTGGACGTTGGCGGGTATTACAAAAATGTGATTACGTTTGCGCCTTCGTTGCTGATTTCTACGGCTGAGATTGACCAGGGGTTGGCTTTGCTGGATCAGTTGCTGACTCGAGCGAAGAAGGAGATGTAGTTTTGCTGGCGAGCACAACTTTGGGCATTTCCTGGTTGTGTTTTGCTCATTCATTGCAGTCGGGCTTCGCCATGAAGATTACGGGGACCGCCCCGAGTACGTCCCTGTAGGCTTGCTTCGGCCATCCATGGCCGAAGACGTCCCCTCCATCTTCATGGCGAAGCCCTCTTCGCAGTTCAATTCAAGAAAACAGAAGTAGCCAGAAGCTTCATTATTTCGATGCAATCCATGCGCTATCTGAATCAACTGGAACCTGATGTGTTGGTGGATGCTTTTTTGCAGCAGCCGCCACGGGATTTCATTGCGTGGACTTTGGATGATTCGACACCGGTTTTTTCGGCGGAATTCAATTTGCTGACTACGTTGGAGCCGGAGGTTTATCGCACTGTTACCTCGCTGCCTTTGTACAAAGTTTGGGGCAGGTGGTTGAAACCCTACACCTGTTTTGTCGGTACGACTGTTTCCGAGTATGCGCTGGTTCCTGCCAGCATCACTGCTGAAACCTGGATTGGAAGTATCAAGCAGGCCCTGGCTCGCAAATATTCGTTTTTGATTATCAAGGATATGCCGCTGTCTTCGCCTTTGTTGAGTGCGGATGAAAACCGGCGTGCGGCAGCAGCGATTGCGGCGGCGCAGCAGGCAGGCTTTGTGATG
>CANCGR010000071.1 GCA_947377625.1 Gammaproteobacteria bacterium
TAACGCGTGCCGGCATTGATCATCGGTTCGATGGTAATCGTCATGCCTTCACGCAGCTGCATGCCGGTATTTTTTTGGCCGTAGTGCAAGACTTGTGGATCTTCATGGAATATGCGGCCGATGCCGTGTCCGCAATATTCACGCACCACCGAAAAATTCTGGCCTTCGGCATGCTGCTGGATCACATGGCCGATATCGCCGAGAAACACGCCGGGCTTTACCAGCGCAATGCCCTTGTACAGGCATTCCTGGGTAATGCGGATGAGTTTTTCTGCATGAGCCGGAATCTCGCCCACGGCGAACATCTTGCTGGTGTCGCCATGGTAGCCGTCCTTGATGACGGTGATGTCGATGTTGATGATGTCGCCTTCCTTCAGCACCTTGGTGTCACTGGGAATGCCATGACAAATGACATGGTTCACGGAAGTGCAAATGGACTTGGGAAAACCGTTGTAATTGAGCGGGGCGGGGATGGCTTGCTGAACGTTGACAATGTAGTCGTGGCAGATGCGGTTCAGTTCGCCGGTAGTGACGCCGGGCACCACATACGGGCCTATCATCTCCAGTACTTCAGCGGCCAGACGGCCGGCAACGCGCATGTACCCGATCTCTTCGGGGGTTTTGATGGAAACGGGCATGGATTGCTGCTGAACCTCTGGCTTGGATGACTGCGGCGGATGGAGTCGATGTTCCGGGCAAGCATTCTAGTAGAGCGTTTACCCCAAGTATATGCAGCTTGGAGGCTGGCCACCTCTTGTGGTATAAAGCCGCCCGCTTTGGGTGGCATCCGTCAACGATCAACGCAAAGCAGCAGGGCTTTCCTGTTTAACCCTTAACTTTAACGTCACACATATATCGTCACATCCATCCAGGGTGCCTCAAGGTTCTTTCTGTTAACGCGTAACAAGTAACAGGAAGGCCAGCGGGTTGGATCGATGGGGTATATGGAGGCATAACCCTAACCAAAAGGTACATACCATGTCCGTAACCATGAAAGAAATGTTGCAGGCCGGCGTTCACTTCGGCCACCAGTGTCGCTACTGGAATCCTAAAATGGGCCAATATATTTTCGGCGCACGCAACAAAATCCATATTATCAATCTTGAACAAACCCTTCCTGCCTTCCAGCAAGCCATGGGCATGGTGCGCGGCATGGCCGAACGCAAACAGAAAGTACTGTTTGTCGGCACCAAACGCGCCGCTGGCAAGATTGTGAAAGAGCAAGCCGCACGCGCCGGCATGCCTTATGTCGATCAGCGTTGGCTGGGCGGCATGCTCACCAACTACAAAACCATCCGCGCCTCTGTGCGTCGCCTGCGTGATTTCGAAACCCAGGCCGCTGACGGCACGTTCGACAAGCTCACCAAGAAAGAAGTGCTGATGCGTCGTCGTGAAGCGGACAAGCTCGAGAAAAGCCTTGGCGGTATCAAGGACATGGGCGGTTTGCCTGATGCCCTGTTCGTGATCGACGTTGATCATGAGCGTATTGCCGTTGCCGAAGCCAACAAACTGGGCATCCCGGTTATCGGCATCGTGGATACCAACAGCAACCCCGATGGTGTGGATCTGGTGATCCCAGCCAACGACGATGCCATCCGTGCGATCCAGCTTTATGTTGAGCACATGGCCAATGCCTGCATCGAAGGCCAGGGCAGAGCATCCATGGAACAGGCGAGCGGCAAACAGGAATTCCAGGAAGGCGATTCCATTGAGGCGGCAGTTGATGGTGCTGAATCCGAAGGTGCAGGCAAACCACGCGCCAAACGTGCTCCAACCAGCGCCAATGCCAAACCGAAAACCAAAGTGCAGGTCAAGGCAAAAACCAAGCCGGCAGCAGCAGAATAAACCAGCAGTTTCCCCCAACCAAAAAAGGGGCGTTGCGCCCCTTTTTTACAAGTTTACAAGCGCAAGCCTGCCGCTGGCGGGTGAGTGATTCACAAGCATTCGTAAAGAGGATCGAGTTATGGCAGAAATTACCGCAGGTGCAGTGAAAGAGCTGCGTGAGCGTACTGGCCTTGGCATGATGGAGTGCAAAAAAGCTCTCGTGGAAGCCGAAGGCGACCTGGATTTGGCCATTGAAAACCTTCGCAAGTCCGGCAGCATGAAAGCCGCCAAGAAAGCGGGTCGTACCGCTGCGGAAGGACTGGTAATGACCAAAATTGCTGACAACGGCAGTTATGGCGTCATGGTGGAAGTGAACAGCGAAACCGACTTTGCGGCTCGCGAAGCCAACTTCGTTGCCTTCGTTGGCAAAGTACTGGATCTGGTATTCACCTCAAAAGAAACCGACGTTGCCAAACTGATGGCGATGGGTCTGGAAGAGCAGCGCCTGGCGTTGATACAGAAGATTGGCGAAAACATCAGTGTGCGTCGCGCCGTCTTGGTCGGTGGCAACAGTGAAACCGTTGGCAGCTACGTGCACTCCAACAACAAGATTGCCGTGCTGGTAGCCCTGCAAGGTGGCGATGTGGATCTGGCGCGTGACATTGCGATGCATGTGGCCGCTACCAATCCGCTGGTAGTAACACCAGAAGAGGTTTCTGCCGACATCCTGAAAAAAGAAAGCGAAATTTATACTGCCCAGGCTGCCGAAAGCGGCAAGCCGGCCGACATCGTCGAGAAGATGGTAAGCGGTCGTCTGCGCAAGTACATCGAAGAAGTCAGCCTGACCGAACAGGCGTTCGTGAAGGATCCTGATATCAAGATCGGCAAACTGGCCAAACAGAGCAACGCTACTGTGTTGTCGTTCGTTCGTTACATGGTTGGCGAAGGCATCGAGAAGGAAGTCGTGGATTTCGCAGCAGAAGTTGCTGCCCAGGCTGGCCTCAATAGATAATCCGGCGCAGTCAGTCCGGGAGAGCTGCACCATGAACACCAAGATCCGCAAGTATGACCGGATACTGCTCAAACTGAGCGGAGAAGCGTTGGCTGGTGCCCAGGAGTTTGGCATCGATCCCAAGGTGCTGGATCGCATGGCGGTCGAAATCGGCCAGTTGGTAGACATGGGGGTGCAGGTCGGACTTGTGCTCGGTGGCGGCAACCTGTTTCGGGGTGCCGCCCTGCATGAAGCCGGCATGGATCGTGTCACCGGTGACCACATGGGCATGCTGGCCACGGTGATGAATGCGCTGGCGATGAGGGATGCGCTGGAACGTGCCGGTATCGCCACCCGTGTGATGTCGGCGATTCCGATGAGCGGTGTGGTCGAACACTACGACCGCCGTACGGCCATCCGGCATTTGCGTGATGGTGACGTAGTGATCTTCTCGGCCGGCACCGGCAATCCTTTCTTTACCACTGACACTGCCGCCTGTTTGCGCGGCATTGAAATCGATGCCAATCTGGTGCTGAAAGCTACCAAGGTGGACGGCGTTTACTCTGCTGATCCAGTCAAGGATCCGCAGGCAGTGAAATACAGCCGCCTGACCTACGATGAAGTGCTGGATCGCAAACTGGGTGTGATGGATCTGACCGCAATTTGCCTGTGTCGTGACCAGAACATGCCAGTGCGGGTTTTCAACATGCATAAAGAAGGGGCCCTGTTCAGCATTATGGTGGGCAGAGATGAAGGCACCTTGATTGAGCGAGGGGTATAACGATGATCAGCGAAGTTCTCAAAGAATCCGAAGAACGTATGAAGAAGAGTTTGCAAAGCCTGGAGACTGCGTTCAACAGGATACGCACCGGCCGAGCCCATCCCAGCATTCTCGACAGCGTGAAGGTCTCTTATTACGGCTCCGACATGCCGATCCAGCAAGTTGCCAACGTTGTGGTGGAAGATGCGCGCACCCTCATGATTGCGCCTTGGGAAAAGAAGATGCTGCACGAGATCGAGAAGGCCATCATGAAGTCCGATCTGGGTCTGAATCCTTCCAACAACGGTGACGTCATCCGTTTGCCGATGCCGATGCTGACTGAAGAAACCCGTCGCAACTACACCAAGCAGGCCAAAGCCGAAGCAGAAAACGGCCGCGTGTCAGTGCGCAATATCCGGCGTGATGCCAATACACAGTTCAAGGACTTATTGAAGGACAAAGCCGTCAGCGAAGATGAAGCTCGCCGCGCCGAGCAGGACATCCAGAAAATGACCGACAAATACGTCGCGATCATCGACAAAAAATTCAGCGAAAAAGAAACCGAGCTGCTGGCGATCTGACCTTTCTCATGGCGAAGCTTGCAATGACAGCAGAGGCCACCGGCGCCCCCCTGCGTCTGCCTCGTCATATTGCGATCATCATGGATGGCAACAATCGCTGGATGAAACAGCGTGGCGGCAGCGGTCTGAGCGGTCATCGCGCTGGCGTTGAAGCTGCCCGTCGCACGATTGCACTGTGCGCCAAACGTGATGTCGCTTGTCTTACCCTCTTTGCATTCAGCAGCGAAAACTGGCAACGCCCGCCGCGTGAAGTCAGCGGACTCATGAGCCTGTTCGCGCATTTCCTGCAAGCCTCCGAAGTCAGAAAATTGCATGAAAACAATATCCGTCTGCGCTTCATTGGCAGTCGCGAACGTTTTGCTCCCAAGCTCCTCAAAGCCATCGAAAAGGCTGAACAATTGACAGCTGCCAACGCTGGCATGACTGTGCTGGTGGCGGCCGATTACGGTGGTCGCTGGGATATCGCCAACGCGGCCCGTCAACTAGCTGAACAAGTAAAAGACGGCACGCTCGCACCACAGCAAATCACTGAAGAACTGCTGCACACGCATATGGCAGGCAGCGATCAGCCGGCGCCGGATCTTTGCATCCGTACCGGCGGTGAGCATCGCATCAGCAATTTCCTGTTGTGGCAGTTTGCCTATACGGAACTCTATTTCACTGCGACGCTCTGGCCTGATTTTGACGAAGCTGAACTGGACCTGGCGCTGGCTGACTACGCCAGTCGCCAGCGCCGCTATGGCAAGTTGAGTGAACAGGTTGAAACCGCGCTGACAGGAGGTTTCTGACCATGCTCAAACAACGCGTGATCACTGCGTCGATACTCGTGCTGGCTTTGCTGGCTGCGATCATGTGGCTGCCGGCAGCAGGTTTCGATGCTTTGGTATTTCTGGTGTTCGCTGCCGGTGCATGGGAGTGGACGACGTTGAGCGGCGTGTCCAACCGCTTTGCTCGTGTTGCTTATGTGGCCTTTGTGGTTGCGACTGGTTTGTTGCTGTCGTTATTTGCCCACCAATTGATCAAGGTAGTACTGATCAGTGCAGTGGTGTGGTGGCTGCAGGCGTTCTTGCTGATATGCCAATACCCACGACCGAATCCGTTGATGGACAAGCCGGCAAGTTTGCTGATGGTCGGGTTCCCGGCCTTAGTACCTTGTTTATTGGCGTTAACCAGCCTGGAACAATTACCGGGAGACCGCAGGTTCTACATAGTGTGGTTTATTGCATTGGTAGCCTCTGCGGATATCGGCGCCTATTTCGCCGGCAAGGCGTTTGGCAAAACCCGCTTGGCTGCTGCAGTTAGCCCCAACAAGACCTGGGAAGGCTTTTGCGGCGGTTTGCTGGCGACCAGTGCAGTCGCCGTTGCCGGAATGCAACTGCCGCAAGCAGCGCATTTGTCCGGCGTGAACATCTTCGCGCTGATAGTGGCAGCTATCGCATTGGCAGCCTTGAGCGTAGTCGGCGATTTGTTTGAAAGCTTGTTGAAACGCCAGCGCAATCTCAAAGACAGCGGCAATTTGTTGCCTGGTCACGGTGGCGTGATGGATCGACTTGACAGTATCACTGCTGCGTTGCCGTTTTACGTGCTGCTGCTCAATTATGCGGTTGCACCATGATCGGTCCGAGTCGTTGTCTCACTATTCTGGGCTCCACCGGGACTATCGGGGTTAACACGCTGCGCGTGCTTGCCGACCACCCCGGCAAGTTCAGCGTGCATGCTCTCACCGCCAATCGCAACATTGGCTTGCTGGCCAGGCAATGCCTTGAATTCTCGCCGCGCTATGCGGTGATGATGGATGCACACAGCGCTGCACAGCTGCAAACACAGCTGAAAAACGCAGGTCTGGCAACCGAAGTCTTGTACGGGCCAGCAGCGCTGGCAGCTGTGGCCAGTGCCACAGAAGTGGATACGGTGATGGCTGCCATTGTCGGTGGTGCCGGTTTGATGCCAACCCTTGCTGCAGCCAGTGCCGGCAAGAAAGTGTTGTTGGCCAACAAGGAATCGCTGGTAATGGCTGGCGATCTGTTCATGGAAGCAGCACGCCACAGTGGTGCCGCGATTTTGCCCATTGATAGCGAACATAACGCGATTTTTCAATGCTTGCCGATGAATGGTCAGGCGCGCTTTGAACACTCGAGTGCAACCGGATTCGAGAAAATCGTGCTGACTGCCTCCGGTGGTCCGTTCCGGTGTTTGCCGGCTGCGCAGTTTGCACAGGTGAGTCCACAGCAGGCTTGTGCGCATCCCAATTGGGTGATGGGCCGTAAAATTTCCGTGGATTCTGCAACGCTGGTCAACAAGGGACTCGAGCTTATTGAAGCCAGTTATCTGTTTGGCGTGCCACCTGCACAGATCGAGGTAGTGATACATCCGCAGAGCATCATCCATTCGCTGGTCTATTACCGTGATGGGTCGGTGCTGGCGCAATTGGGTAATCCCGACATGCGTACGCCCATTGCTTACGGGCTGGCCTGGCCTGAACGTATCAGTGCCGGTGTTGATCTGCTGGATCTGGTACGTACTGGCCGTCTGGAGTTTCAAGCGCCGGATACGCAGCGGTTTCCTGGCTTGGCATTGGGCAGGGCTGCAGCAGAAGCAAAGGGCGCCAGCCCGGTTGTTTTCAACGCTGCGAACGAAGTCGCAGTGGAGGCTTTCCTCGCCGGCCAACTTAGCTTTGTGCAAATACCTGCTATCATTGCAAAGACTCTGGAAAGTGCCGTTTTCCCCGCACCGGTGACCTTGTCGGATGTGCTGCAAATTGATGCAGAAAGCAGGGCACTATCTGCGGAATTCATTGTCAAAGCAGTAGGAAAATCCGCAGGAACTCAACCTTGACGAAGCAAGTATGGAATTGATTGGCTCAATAATGTTCAACGTGCTCGCCATGTTGCTCACGCTGGGTATTCTGGTGACCATCCACGAATACGGCCACTATCGTGTCGCCCGTTTATGTGGTGTTCAGGTTGAGCGTTTTTCAATCGGCCTCGGCAAAATACTGTTTCGTTGGCATGGCAAACCTGATCCTCGCAACCCTGACTTTCCCCCCACTGAATTTGCTATCAGCATTGTGCCGATTGGCGGCTATGTGAAGATGCTGGGCGAACAAGAGCAGGAGCTGATCGATCCCAAACTGCGGGCAGCAGCGTTCAATCACAAGCCACTGGCCAGTCGTGCAGCCATCATCGCGGCGGGTCCCTTTGCCAATTTTGTGCTCGCCATCGTGCTTTACTGGTTGATGTTCGTCACCGGCGTCAGCGGATTGGCACCGGTGGTTGGCAGGGTAACGCAAGGTGCTGCTGCAGCTGTAGCAGGCCTGGAAGCCAGTGATGAAATCCTGGCCGTCGATGGTGTGAAGACGCCGACCTGGCAGGATGTCCGCATTCGCATGCTCGACAAACTTGGCGAGAGCGGCACGCTCAAGCTGTTGGTCGGCAAGCACGAAGCTGACGCTACACATGAGTTGAACATCCCGGTAAAAAGCTGGTTGAGTGGCAGTGAAAATCCTGACCAGCTGGCCGATCTTGGTATCACTCCTTTTCATCAACATATCCCCGCACGCATTGACAGCGTACTGCCGGACGGCAGGGCCAAAGCGGCCGGTCTGCTGCCAGGTGATCTGGTCACTTCTGCCAACGGCAAAACAGTGCTGGACTGGAATGACTGGCTGAAGATCGTGCATGACAATGCAGAAAAGCCCATCGAAGTTGGCATTGTGCGTAAGGAACTGCCACTGCAGTTTACGTTGCGGCCGGCAGTAAGAATGACCGATGCAGGCATCCCTGAGCTGGATGGCAACGGCCAGCCGCAAGGTTTCATCGGTGCCTCGGTCGTGTTGCCGAAAATGCCGGAGTGGATGAATCGCAATGTGCACTACAATCCGCTGACAGCAATTCCCCATGCATTCAAGGAAACCTGGAACAACAGCGTGTTTGTGCTGGTGTCGATGAAGAAAATGCTCGCTGGCCTGATTTCACTGAAAAACATCAGCGGGCCCATCACCATCGCCCAAGTGGCTGGCCAGACCGCCAGTTACGGCTTCGAGTATTACATCAGTTTTCTGGCAGTACTCAGTGTAAGCCTCGGTATATTCAACCTGTTACCTATCCCGGTGCTTGATGGTGGGCATTTGCTCTATATCGGCATGGAAGCTTTACTACGCAAACCTGTGCCACGCCGTTTCCAGGAATGGGGTCTGCAGGCAGGTCTGTTGCTGGTCGCCGGTTTCATGTTTCTCGCACTCTATAACGACGTAAGTCGTCTGTTTTAAGGTAAGCCCTTCTAATGCTGTCGAAGTCCAGTAAACGATTCCTCTGCGCATGCTCGCTGGCCCTGATGGGTCTGCCGGCTGCATACGCCCAAAACATCACAGTGGCTGATATCCGTCTTGAAGGATTGCAGCGCGTGGCGGCCAGCAGCGTCTTTGGCCTGCTCAATGTCAAAGTGGGTGACCGTGTCGGCCAGCCGGAAATTTCCCGCATCGTGCGCGATGTTTTCTCGTCGAACTATTTCGAGGACATCCAGGTTCTCACTGAAGACAATGTGCTGATCATCCGGGTCAAGGAACGCCCGACGATTTCAGATATCAAGATCAACGGCAACAAGATGATCCCGACTGAAGCCTTGATGAAAAACATGGAGAAGGCCGGCCTGTCGACCGGGCAGGTTTACCAGCCCTCCACGCTGGATGGCATGCAGTTGGCGCTGGAAGGCGAATACGTTGCGCAAGGTATGTACGGTGCCAATGTTGAACTCGATGTGCAGAAACAGGATCGCAA